>PMJC01000460.1 GCA_003157235.1 Methanosarcina sp. | reverse complement strand
TGAGACTTTGAAAGCAGCCTGAAGAGGAAGTCTTGGAACTACTTCAATTAACTTATCATTAGGGACCACTATAACGGTGTCAGCAACATCCCTCAGGCGTTCCAAGCCAGCTTCTGCATTCGTTCTTCGAACATGACCTTCCACACTGAACGGAAGGGTTACTACTGCGATCGTAAGAGCTCCAGCATCCCTGGCAGCTTCAGCTACTACTGGTGCAGATCCAGTCCCTGTTCCCCCCCCAAGACCTGCAGTGATGAAAACCATATCAGCACCGTCAAAAATCTTGTTAATTTCATCGATACTCTCTATTGCAGCGTCCTCTCCGATCTGAGGAAGGCTTCCGGCTCCAAGTCCACGGGTTTTCTTTCTCCCTATAAGAATTTTTTTCCCGGAGCGTATATGAAGAAGATGCTGTGCATCAGTATTTATGGCGATGAGGTCTGCTCCCTGGATTCCTTCGCCCATCATACGCTGGATGCTGTTTGAGCCGCCTCCTCCACAACCTACCACTTTAATNNCCTTCCAGGGCAGATCGAGCAAGAGCTTCTTCCACAATGGATTTCATGCTACTGTTTTCCTCCATTATAAAGGGTAATATTAAACGAATAGTATTGGAAAGAACAACTTCATTCTAAGAATGAATATGTTTAGAGAATTGACGATAAACCTCAGGAGAATTTCTATAAACCTCCAATTTTAACAAATTGCTTATATAGGCTTTATAAACAACTAGCCAAAAATTTGGGTTTCTCGAAATCCGCTCTGATTCTCACGAGTCATTTGTGCACAATTTCTGAGCATATGACTAAAGTAATGAATTTATCGAAATTCTCTTCATTTTTATCCATCACATATACGGTTTCCAATTTAATAGTTTTCCTTTGCCAGTTTTTAACTTCATAATATTTTGCTTAATCATTTATTAACGTTCCCTATTTTTCTACTTGCCATAAGGTTTTTGCTCTTTACAGTTTCTAGATCCGTTTTTTTCTTTGTTCCCAATATTCTTTAGTTTTATCACTTAAAATTTTCATTTTTTTTATTTTTGGTATTTCTGAAGCCGTTCCTGTATTTTTACTTTTCCTTTTTTTCGAAATTTATCGTATCTGCATTTTCCCAATCAAGAATAAACTTTAATATTCATATTTCAATATTATTCATATTCCCATTTCAATATCATTCTCATATATTTCCTGAAGAATTTTATAAACAATTAAGCTTTTCCTCTGGGTTCACACAAGATAATGCCTGTTGCAATTAGATGGGCAACTCTCAAAGGCTCAGGAATATTACCTCTTGTCGAAGTGAGCCGAATTATCTTACCCACATTTTCCAAGCTTACGCCTATTTTTTGAATGTATATGGAAGATCTTTCTTTCTCACCAGCTATGTTATATATTTCCCCGGCTTTTTCTATTATTTTCCAGCGTTTTTCACCATCTGGGAAATGTTTGAGGGCAGATTTGAGTTTCTCAAAATTCGGATATGAACGCATAAACACAATTAAAGGAATTCCAGTTTCTCTGTAAAGCTTCTCTATATCAATAACATTAAAACCTGCATATGTGATTCCGTCGAGCATAATCACTTTTATCTGGCTATAATGTTTACTATTTACTACCATCCTACATTATTACTGCTGTAGCATCAAGTCCATCCTTGGTAATATACGAACGAAGGACTCCATCCATCCAGTCCCCCCCCAATAAACAGTCCCAATCACCATCACTTTTTCATTTAGAAGAGCAGAGTCATCTATACCCAAAATTCGGATCTCGCGTTTAATATGAAAATCTGAACTCACAAGTGTTCTTTACACACATATTGCAAAAATAGTTTGCCAATTTTTTAGAAAATTGTTGTTTTTAATGGATTGTATCACATAAACAATAAAGTATATTGATAAACCCATAAATCTCATCCTATGCTTATAAAAGATATATAATTGATTCGTGTAAATCAGAGGTTTATCAAAATCCTCCATAATTATTTATTGGGAAAAAGATCCTAGAGGAGCTTCTGCAGCTTGTTTCCCTTTCACACAAACATAGTTTCAGGGAGATTTTCAGTCGGCATCATCTTTTGCGTATCTATAGCTATTGATACCTTGCCTACTGCTTCAAGGAAATCTTCCATCTCAATAAGTTCCTTGTTTTTCCTGATTGCAAACATGCCTGCTTCAGTAGCAATTGCTTTGAGGTCTGCCCCACTCAGCCCTTCGGTGATTTTTGCAAGCTTCTTAAAATCAATATCTTCTGCAAGGGTCATCCTTTCGCAGTGAATTTCAAGAATTTTTCCTCTGGCTTCTATCCCTGGCATCGGAACATAGACAATCCTATCAAAACGACCTGGCCTTAGAATTGCCGGGTCAAGAACATCCGGGCGGTTTGTTGCTGCAATGATTCGGATATTTTTCCTTTTGTCAAAGCCATCCATCTCTGCAAGAAGCTGCATTAGTGTTCTTTGAACCTCACGGTCTGCACCCGTAGTTTCATTTAAACGCCTTGCTGCAATTGAATCTAGCTCATCGATGAAGATAATACTTGGAGCTTTTTTACGAGCCATCTCAAAGATTTCCCTCACAAGTTTAGAACCATCCCCAATGTATTTCTGTACGAGTTCAGAGCCTACAACCCTGATAAAAGTCGCATTTGTCCTGTGAGCCACAGCTTTTGCAAGCAAAGTTTTACCTGTTCCCGGAAGCCCATACAAAAGAACTCCCTTCGGAGGCTCGATCCCTATGCGAGCAAAACGTTCCGGTTCGATGAGAGGAAGTTCAACTGCTTCCTGAAGTTCCTGTATCTGTTCATCGAGACCTCCTATCTGTTCATAATCAACCTCTACACTTTCGAGGACTTCCATTGCAGCAACAAAAGGCTCTTCAGCGGAAGGAATAACCTCGGCAATAGCAAGTGTATGTTGATTTAAAGCAACCTTTGCCCCTGGTAATAGTTTATTCTCATCGATATATTGTGAGACATTAACCAGAAACTGAGGTCCATTGCTGCTCCGTACGATTATCCTATCGTTCTTAATCACATCAATGACAGTACCGATAATAAGCGGAGAGGTCTTCATCCGATCGAGCTCAGATTGCAGCTTTCGTATTTCCCTCTCATATTTGATCTTTTGATTTTCCAAATAACGTTTTTCGGACTCTATCTGGCTGCATTGCTCTTCCAGAAAAATGTTGCGGCTTTCAAGTTGCCTCACTCTATCCTGGACACTTTCAGCTACTTCCCCCCGCTCTCCAGGTACAATTCCATTATACTCAGATCCGGACTTAACAAGGTGACTGCGCATACTTTCATCCTTACTCTTGGTACTTTCNNGCAGTGCGAAATATGTGGTGCAGAGATCCGCGAGAAGCCATTATGTATTACAATTGATAACAGCGAACTCCAAGTCTGCCAAAAATGTGCTCCGTATGGTAAACCTGTAGAGAAACGAACTCCAATATCAAGAAAAGTCTCTCCGATAGCTCGTACAGTAACAAGAACTGAAAAGAGCCAAAATAAGGACTTTTTCGACATTTTGAGAAATGAGCTCCTGGAGAACTATGTTCAGATCATCCGGGATGCCAGAGAAACCAAAAGTTGGTCTCAGGAAGACCTGGCTGAAAATTTAAAGGAAAAAGCATCCCTGATCAAGAAGATAGAACGCGGTGAGATCATACCCGAAGATTCAATTATAAAAAAGCTGGAACATGCTCTTAAAATTAAAATTACCGAACGTGTAGATGCAACCGGACCGGAAGTCTCCCATACAAAAAAAGACACTACTTTGGGCGATATTGTAACAATAAAGCGGAAGTAAGTTTCAAGGAGAATAAGTTTTAACTGCATTTCTTATTAGGCAGCCATACTTAATCTTCGGCTGGGTTTTCCTTCCGAGAACAAGCTAGGGTTAAATTTGGAGAGGTTTTTTCTATCAGATATTCATCACCTTATGCTCTTTACCCCATTTTAAACTCTAGTCATATCCATTAATTATTAATCAATTCTAAAAAAACGAGTAAAACACCTATATTCAAGGAAAACGCAATTAGATTTTTATGCTCATTTTATTTCAGTAACATGCAGATATAATCCTGAAACTCTTATTTTTAAACCGTTTCTTTTTATCCTTTAATGATTAAAAGTGCCTCTATTGATCATTAATTCTCTAAAAATGTTTTCTTTGATTTTTTTTCCAGATTTTCTCACATATTTCACACCTTTTAAACCTCAATTTCGATGTTATATACCTTCTCAGGATTATCTTTGTGTACGATCCAAAAAGGCTCTTCACCATATGTTTCCATCAGCTTTATAGTTCTTTTGGGAATTGTTTTCGGGCCAAGTACTGCTCCTGGTCTATCAAGATCGTCAATATAATCTGTCTCCATCATAAACCGTGTTCCTTCTTCAAGTGCCTGTTCAATAGCTCCCTTAAAACAAATAACCCCTGGAAAGAGTCCCAATTCTTCACAAACACTTATCAGAGGAGGAGAATAATGTTTCACTACCCTATACAATTTGATTCCTGTTCTTTTCGCCCTTTCAGTTATGTCCTGAAGTTCAGGTTTCCCCACATTTTCTGTATGAAGCTGAACAGCACAGTCCTGTTCTTTTCCAAGCGAAAAAGCATACTCCATGATTTCATTCGAAGTTGCCCAAACTTCTGCAGTCACAGGATAATGAGGACGACCAGACTTAATCCCTACAGCAAGGCCTTTTTCCACATAGTCTGAAGCAATTTCTAGTCCTTTCTTCATTATCTCCATAGCTTCTTGAAGTTCCATGTGCTCTATGAGCCTTGAAATTTCCGCGGGATGAACTCCAAGCACGGGAAAAGCTTCAACCCCCATCTTCTTGATCTTTGATCCAATTTCGATTGTTTCGTCAAAAACAGTAATGTAATCCTCAGGTTTTTTGATCGTTACCCCTAGGGACCAGCTGGGTTTGGTGACTAGAATTATATGAGTCCCACCAGAGTTCTGAAATTCTTTTACTGCTTCAAGACCCCTAGCTCTAGAATCTATATGCATATGATTATCAGTAACTGAAATCTTTGCGAGCATCCTACCCCTCAAAATTAATTGAAGTTTCAGAACTTGAATACAATTCAGATTATTTTTATAAAAATTTTTGATTTTAATTATTTCAGGGCAAATACATCTATTTAATTTTTTTATTAATGTGTATAAGTATTTATGAATGGAGTTTTACTTCTCATGGTTTATTTTTCAGTTTAATTATTATACCCAAAGCTTGAAATATA
>PMJC01000143.1:13695-16392 GCA_003157235.1 Methanosarcina sp. | reverse complement strand
CTTACTATTTTTGATGAAGGAGTTTATATCGCAAATAATATTTAATTTTTGCAACAAAAGAAGATGAAGTACCTAATCTAAATGAAACTTTTCATCTAGTTCTTTAGCAATACTGTAAGCAGAAAAAGCTGGGATTTCATCTACTCTGAAAGTAGTTATGATCTTTTACATCCTTCTGCGTGGAGATATCTTGCGGGTAAGATTCAGCTACAGTAGTTAGTATGGCTTTTTCAACTCTCAAATATTTTTCAAACATACATGTTTCAACAGGAAACTCGCAGAACGTTTATATACTATTTATATGTATTTGATGAAATTTCCTTACTTTCCATGTTTATTTTTTTCCTGAATTAAATTGATTATTTGTCTGTTTAGGGTTACTATGAGATCACTGAGGATGCCAAAAATAAACATCTGCAGACCGAATATTGTGAACAGGGCTGTGAGAACAGAAAGTTGGACACGTGTGACTCCCTGGAACCACTGGGATATCACAAAGACTCCCGAAATCAGGCCTGCCAGAATAAAAAAAGAGCCTATGATCCCAAAGTAAAACATTGGATTATGTACTTTTGCAAGCCTGTAGATAGTAGAACCAATTCTGAACCCATCTTTTAACGGACGTAGTTTGGTTGCACCTTCTTTGTTTCTAGGGAGGTAAGTAATTGGGACTTCTAGAACCCTCTGCTTTTTAAGGATGCATTCTACAGAAATTTCAGTCTCAATTTCAAAGCCTGTTTTGTTAAGTTCCAGTTCCTTCAAACTCTCAAGAGTAAATGCACGATAACCTGAGAGAATGTCCTTTAAATTTACACCGTATGCAATGCCAAAAAAAATGTTTATTAGACGGTTGCCCATCAAGTTAAGCTTTGTAAAAGCTCCTGGAGAATAATTTTCAAGCCGGTTACCAATTACATGGTCGGCTCTTCCTTCCTGAAAAGGTTCGAGAAGAGATGGAGCTTCACGAGCAAGATATGTGCCGTCCCCATCAACCATTACTACATAAGGGCTATCTATAAGCCTAAAAGCCTGGATCACCGCTTGTCCTTTACCTTTTCCGGTCTGAATGATAACTTTTGCTCCTTCAGCTTCCGCAATTTGACTTGTGTCGTCTTTGCTGTTTCCGTCAATCACCAGAATATTAAAAAACCCCTCTTTTTTGAAATCTTCGATAACCTGTCCTATTGTTGCAGCTTCGTTCAGAGTGGGAATAAGAATACATACGTCTACGCTGTTCAAGTTTCACACATATCCTTTGCTTGAATCATACGTGTGTCGCAGAGTCCATTTTATTGTGGACTTTCGACAATCTCCTTTCCCATAGAAAAGAGTCCATGAGGGGTATATAGTTAATGTGATAGATTGATGGTTCTTATAAAAGGCCCATGTTATCAAGCTGCTGGCGGACGACTTCGACACCCTTTTGGCAATCTTCAGGGGTCTTGCCACCTGTAACGACCAATTTTCCGGAACTGAAAATCAGAACAACTACCTTGGGCTCCGCGATCCTGTATACAAGTCCTGGAAACTGCTCGGGTTCATATTCAATGTTTTCCAGTCCAAGCCCAATTGCTATTGCATTAAGATTCAGGATGGTGTGCAGGTCTGCTGAAGCAACAATATTCTGAACAGTAATATCGGGATTTTCTAGGGTCTTGATTCCTATGCTGTTCAGCTTTTTTGCCATATTACCTATAACTGTGTGCACATCGGCTACATTTTTTGCTCCTGTACAGACAACTTTTCCAGAGGTAAAGACCAGAAATGCAGCTTTGGGATCTGAAACTCTGTAAACGAGTCCAGGAAACTTCTGCTTATTGTACTCAGCCCCTTCGAACTCAGATTCTATTACCATTAAGTCGAATTCTTCAGCGAGTTTAGTGGATGCAACCACGTTTTCGATCTTTATACTAGATTCGCTCATTCGTCAACCCTCAGTATATAAAGCAAAAGTAATATCCTCTAACCGGTATATAAAGCTATAGTTAAATGCCCCGTATGGTTTATAAATACTTTATATATGAAATACAAATCAAGCAGAAATATTTAAATTAACGTTCCAGCTTTTCTAAAAAATTAAGAGAAATTAAGGCTGCCGCATCGGTTTTTCAGGCGCCTCGGTTTTCAAATTTACTCAGACCTTTAAAAATAGAATCATATTTTTTGCATACCCTTTCGAGGAGATCGCCCTCTACATTGTGGTGAGTGGGTATTAGGATTTGCCCCCCTCTCTCTATTTTTATGTCGCTTCTTAAAGTCCCGCAGTCTGGAGCAATAAGAATGCCTTCTGAAGAAATTCCAAAAGAAAGGTCATTTATGATTTTTGAGACCATTTCAGTTGCTGGTTTTACCTTTTTCTCAATGAGAACAGAGGAAGAAACATACTTTTCCCTGGTATCCCTTATTTTCTTGAGAGTATTTTCCACTGCTTCAGGGTCTACTTCATTAGTAAGTTCCTCAGATAGTAAGGAGACTGCTTCTGCAAGATCTTCAAAGGTTGTCGAATGAATTTCAAGGATTTTCCCGTCAAAGTACTGTCTCAAAGTATCAATATAACCTACTGAGGCTACAAGCACATCAACCTCAAGCAAATGTGAGATCTCCTCTTTTGAAGGCGAGTAGGCATTAACAACAAAGTACTCTTTAATTCCACACATGCTCATGAGAGATTCATACATAGGAGTCACAGCAATAGTT
>PMJC01000143.1:388-13676 GCA_003157235.1 Methanosarcina sp. | reverse complement strand
CAGGGTATGGATTCTACAAATCCTCGCTTTATCAGATCCTTAATATGATCATAAGCGCCACTCCCCCTCATATCAATAAGATCTGATTGAAGCAAAGGCTGATGATATGCAATCATCGAAAGAGTGCGGAGTTTAGGGGATGATAGCTCTTTTGGTGCAACTTCCTGCATAAGTTCTGCATATTCGGGCTTGACCTGCATAACATAACGATCTCCAAGGTTTATAATCTCGAGGGCAGATATTTTGGAAGAGTAAGCCTTCATTAGCTCCTTTAATGCCAAAAGAACAGCTTTTTTGGGTTTTCCGCTTATTTTTGTAAGCTTCTCGAGGCTTATTGCACTGCCAGCAGCAAAAAGCGCTGCTTCGATAATTTCAAATTCACACATAAGTTTCACGTCCATAAAAGGAATAAAAACTAATCAGATTATTTATTCTTCAAGTAAATTTAGCTTTATATATTTAATTAAAAAATAATTATTTTGGTACTGTTTTTTCAGGCCATTCGTCCACTTACTCGTCCAGAAAGACGTCATTTATGAAATTTGCTTCAAAAGAGTTCTGAATCTGATACCTTGAAAATTCGCTTTTTGATTCTAACTTAATCTCATGAAATAAAGGGGGATTCTTTTCAGTGGAAAAGCCAGATTCTTCTCCTGGATATATATACAATTCCCCAAATAGCTCATTCTGGAAAAGCCAAATTTTTCGGTTTGAAGCCAGAAAGAGAAGAGATAGATAATCCATAATTTGATCTTCACTTATTTTGAGGAAGCTGGAAAAAAATACTACAGGCTGAATCATAAATAATTCTGCAAGACTGGCCCAGATAAGTACCAGCCGTGAGCTAATGGCTTCTTCATGCGCAATACCTAGGACATCACCGGTATTTAGGTGAATATCTTCATGAAGATGAAGTTGTTCTGAAGCTCTAAGAGCTTTCTTTTCATTTTTTTTGGAAATGGTTTTCTCGACTTTCTTGAGTTCAAGCATCAATTCATTGAGTGTAACTGGCCTAGTTGAAGTGCGGCGGATCGGAAACTTCGGAAGAGGAAAGTCTTCAGGTTCAGGCAGATTTAGTTCGTCTACAAAATCAGAATCAAATTCTTTAATCTCTTTTTTCTCTACTTCTAGAATTCTCGAGGATTTCATACGAAGAAGAATGGCAGAATAAAGAAGTGTTCGTGAGGAAATTCTGAGGTCCATTTTCTTGAGCTCCTCAACCCTTCCCAGGAAACTGTCGGTGAGCTGTACAATATCGATATCCCAGGGATCTATTTTTCCACCCTTAGCAAGCTCAACCAGTATGCCAAGGGGTTCATATGTCTCAAATTCAGAAATATCAATCAAATTCCAATCAATTCCAAGGTGTGAAAGAGTCTTTGGAAGCCCATAAGTTTCGGGATCTAAAAAAAAAGAGTTATTTTCCTCAGATTCACGGAAATTATGACCCGATAGGTTGGGAACTTCAATTGTCACACCCACGTTATCCATAAGTTCAGCCATTAAGCTTCACTCCAGTAATGCTAGTGATGTTATTTTCCTGCATTGTGACCCCTATTGTTCTGCTTGCAGCCTGAATCATGGGTTTTCGTAAAGAGACAACGATAAACTGAACTTTTGATCCTGAGGATTTAATTCGCCTTGAAACTCTCTCCACATTCCAACCGTCCAGAAACATATCAATTTCATCAAAGGCGTAAAAAGGAGCAGGGCGGTACTGCTGGATCGCAAAAATGAAAGCAAGAGCTGTAAGGCTTTTTTCTCCTCCTGACATGGATTCGATCCGCTGGAGAGTTTTTTCCTTGGGCTGGGCCCGGAGGGTCATACCTCCTGCAAAAGGATTAGCAGGGTCTTCAAGTAAGAGCTCACCCATGCCCTCGGAAAGCTCAAAAAAGATATCTTTAAAATTGGCATTGATGATTGTATAAGATTCCATAAAAGAATCCCGCTTTAACTGTTCGTACTGGTCTATACGTTCAAGTAGTTGCTTCCTTTCAGTAGAAAGGATATCCCGCTTTTCCTGAAGATTCAAAAGCCTGAGTTCTACCTCTTCATACTCGTCAATTGCTCTCATGTTTATTGGCTCAAGTTTCATGAGAGCTTCTTCGATTGCTTGAATCCGCATATAAATGGTTTCGTAATTTGGGACTTCATATGTTTCTTTTATGCCTCTCCTCTGGACTTCTTCAGTGAACTTTTTTTCTTGGTCAAGAAGCGCATTTCTAGTAGATGTGAGCGTAAACACCTGCAGGCTTGCATTTTCAAGGGTTGTTGCAGCAATGCTAACCCTGCGCTTCACAGTGCTGTGTTCTATATTAACACTATCTCTTTCTGTTTGAAGCTCTATCAGCTTATCGGAAAGCTCAAGTTCAAGAGTCTTCTTTTCATCAAGTTTTTCCTTGAGTTCCTTTATTTTTACCTTTAGAGAATCAACTTTTTTAAGCTTTGAGTTTTTCTTTTCATCAAAATCCTCGATGAGTTCCTTTGCATCGGCAATTTTCTTTTCAACGTATTTTTTTTCAAGCTTCAGAGCATTCAGGTTAGCCTCAATATCCCAGATTCTACCTTCAAGTCTTCTTAGTTCCTGGTCAACGGACTCCAGCTTTTTATTGATCTCAGGTAGAGGAGAATCAGCAAGTTTTGCCTCAAGTTCGGAAATATGTGCTTCAATTTCAGCTGTAGATTTTTCTTTTTCGCTTTTTTCTGCAATAATTTTATCCATCTCAACCCGAAGTTCAGTCCTTGAGTTCTCGATTGCTTTAAGATCTGTTTGCTTAGTTTCCAGAAGTTCTGCAAGCTTGGTTCCTCGGCCTGCGATTTCCTCAAGCTGGTATCCCTTTCGAGAAATCGTAACCTCATAGTCCCTAATTTTCCGGCTCAATTCAAAAAGATGACTTTCAATGTTATCCTGTTTGCTTATAGCTGCAGTCCGGCTTGTATCTAAAGAATTTATCTCTTCTGCAAGCTCAAGAAGTTTATCTTTTTCCGCAGCCTCAAAGGTAATTCCAGATTTTGAAGAAAGGAACCCTCCTACCATTGCCCCGCTTTTTTCCAGGAGTTCCCCTTCAAGGGTAACCATTCTTGCCTTTCCCATGAGTTGACGAGCACTGGCTAAATTTTCCATCACAAGGGTATCCTGGAAAACATACCAGAAGGCAGGTTCAAAATGAGGATCAAATTCGAGAAGATCAATTGCATATCCTATTACACCATTTTCATAATTGAGATTTTCAAGACGTCTAGATTTTTTCATTTTGTTGANNAATTGCTTGCATTCTATTTCCTGCGGCAATTTCCAGAGCTGTTGCATACCTCCGGTCCACTTTTCCCAGCTGGGCAATTGTACCATGAATTCCGAAAAGTTCCTCTTGCATAAAAGCTTCGATCACCATTTCGACAGCTTTGGAATAGCTTCCTCCTTGTTCAGATGCCCTGATCCTCGCTTCAGTAATTGCATATTCTTGCTGCAGGCTATGAAGCTTGCTCTCGAGTTTCCTGATATCTTCCTTGATTCTGAAATGACTGCCTTCGATATCGTTATTATCTTTTATAAGAGATTCCATATTTTTGGAGAGCTTTTCGATTTCATACTGGACAGAAAGTGTGTCACTATCGGAACTAGAGACTGCTGCTTCGGCATCTAGGATCTGTTTTTCGATCTCCCTAAGTTCCGAAGATCTTCTCCTGAGAGTATCTAAAAGTCTGTCCTCAGTTCGAATGAGCTCATTCCTCTCATTCTTTATACTCTCAAGTTCCCTTCTGGCAGCCATGAGCTCGTCTCTTGTNNACGGTAAATTTTGTATCCACATCAGCAATCCTGCTGTGGAGTAATATGCACTCTGTTTTGCGCTCGGAAAGCTCTGATGATATACTATCCTTTCTAAGGTTTTCAACTTCTATTTTTTCTTCAAGTTCCTTGATGTTGTTCTTGTTAGAATCGATATCTATAAAGGCTTTCCGGCGTCTCGAGTCAGCTTCCTCAAGTTCAGCTTCCGAAAGTTCAATGCTATCTATACAGCGCGAAATTTCTCCCTTGATCTCTTCTATTTNNATCTTCCCCCTTTTTGCGGATTTCGAGAGAAATTTTTTCAAGAGTCTCTTCAAGAGCTTGGATTTCCTGTGTTCTCTCGTTTAGCAAAGCCTGCACTTTTTCGAGATGTTCTTCTTTTCTGGCAAGTTCGTTATTCACGTTATTCAGTTCAATCCTTGCATCCTTTAGTTTAGAAAGCAAAATGTAGCCCTCAAAGTTAACTTTTTCAGCCTTGAGTGCCTGGTATTTTAAGGCTTGATCACGCTCTCCGGTCAATTTTCCCAGTTGAATTCTTACTTCCTCTAGAATTATATCAACACGTTCGATTTGCTGTCTGACAACTTCCAGTTCTCCAAAAGATTTTTGCTTGCGTTCTTCAAATTCCGTAACCCCTGCAATTTCATCGATAATCTTTCGCCGTTCTACAGAGGTCATGGAGATAATCTGTGTGACATCCCCTTGCATTACCACATTATAACCTTCAGGAGTCACACCGGCTTTTGCGAGCTGAAAATGTATCTCTCCAAGGTTTACATTTCTTCCATTGAAGTAAAAGTAGCTATAGTATCCGCTTTTAGTCCGCCGGACCTTTCTTGAGATCTCAACTTCGTCAAGTTCCAGAGGTAGCTTGTGGTCGGAATTGTCAAAAAGAATCGTAACTTGGGCAAAATCAGGTTTTTTTGCTTCTTCACCGTTGTAAATCAGATCAGTGAGTTTCTCGGCTCGAAGAGTTCTGGAACTTGTAAGCCCTAGTGCAAAGAGAATCCCATCTATTATGTTTGATTTTCCACTACCATTAGGGCCGGAAATTGTGGTAAAGTCGTTATAAAATGAAATCTTTACTTTTTTTCCGAAGGATTTAAAATTAACGAATTCAATCTCTTTTATGTACACAGAATGCCTCTTTAATTTGCGTTTTTGAGGATGTTTCTGTTTTTAAGCCTCAATCTGCTCTGGAATTTTTCCGGCTGCAGATGATAAGTTCTACGTCCTCTTTTTCTCTCGTTTCCACAGACTCTTTTACTAAATGCTTTTTTGGAGCCTTTTCAGCAATTATATATTCACACTTATAATCATCTGCAGGTCTTGTTCTTATAAAATCTACCTTTTCAGGGGCATTATGCCTCATAGTGGATAGCTTTTTGGTAGATTGCTGTCTCACAGGCTCCAATTTCATCGAAAGCTGCGGTTTTATATTGCCTTTATATAGTCTTTTATCCCCGCTCTCTGCAATAATATACTCACATTTTGATTTAATTTTTTCTTTATCTTGTTCTTTTGGCTCTACCTCTTCAAGCTTTAACTGAACTTTTGCACTGGTGCCTGGTAGGTGGGTAGAAGCTTCCCCAAAATCAATCATTCTATCTGTTGGAGTTTCTTTTTTAAATTCTGAGCTATGTCTAATCTTTCTGGAAAGAGAAGTGTGATCCAGAGGATCTTCAAATGAAGGAACTAAAACAGGAGAGAAGGGTTCAAGAGTAGTGCTTTTCATATCCTCTAGTTTTTTAGTGAGATTTTCGATTTCTGTTCTCAGTTTTTTCACAATCATTTTTTGGTCAAGTAATTCCCGAATGAGACCGTCTTGAACTCCCGCTAGTTCCCTTAGCCGTCGATCAGTTGTTTCCAAATTATTTTTGTTGGAAGTATTCCATTCCATTTTCAAATCATTGAGGATGGAAGCCTTGAGTAATGCAGGATTAGGAATTTCTATCAATTCAGTTCTGATGTTGGAAAGTATGGTATCCTTTAAGTATTGCTGATCGGAAATTTTTTCCATTTCGGCTCGCAGTTCGTTGAGAACCGAAACCTTAATAGATTTCTTGAGAGTCTCAAGCTCCTCACAGCTTATTGACATTCCCCTTTTTGGTATATTGTGCACGTCCCTCTGTCTAGTTCTCATAAAATACCTCATATCTGGTCCACATCTTTGATTGCCAGCAGTTTTTTGCCAGCAGGGCATATCAGCATAATTATAGAAAATTTATGTAAACTCCTAAATTTTGTTATATGCTTATAAATGATCTATAAATGACTCGTAAAAATCAGAGGTCTATCTAAATCCTCTCTAGTAAATTGATTCTCTAAGACAAATCTAAATAATATGTATAAATTACATGTGATCTTACTTTATATATATATGGTGATTGATAGTAGTTTTTCATTCTCAAATTAAGTCCCTTTTCCTTATATTATTAATAAGAATAATTCGAAGATCTTTCCATCTTATGGGGAATATTCATCAATCTAATTNNGATTCATTTTTGATCAAAATATCAGAATTTAGCGTAGACAATACAATAAGTTGGATAAACGCCAATACTTTGAAAGACAAATAACTATTAATATATTTAAAAGAAGAAAGATGTATATATAATTTACTCGCGAAAAAATATAAAACATGGATAATTTTGCGATTCGACTATATAATCAGCCAATCTGATATATTTCTATTTATAATTCATTCATGCTTAACATCTAAAATAATATTAGATTCAATATTCTTTTTCATTTTAATTGTTTGAAGGCGGTTGACTGTTAAAGATGAGAAATGAGATTATTTTTAACCTATTCAAGGTAATTTTAAGGATTGGATACAATAATCACAAGGAAGTAAANNTTGATCGAATTTTGAAGGAGAAGAAAAAGCACGACACTATATATATTCATTAATATAGTTTACCCACACAGGACCCTAAAATATCTAAAGAGGAGTGCATACAATTGTCTAAACATAACATTTGAGGCTCACAGGATCAGCGGAATTATTGAGTGAAGTTATCTTGCAGATTTTTTTCAACTTCCTTGCTCTTACTAATTTAATAAAATTTATCTTGGGTAAACTATATAGATATTTATGTTAATTTTCAATGGACAAAATAACACAAACAAAGGCATTTATTTTTACTCAACTGTCATATTTAAATTTGGAAGCTGAGAAAATAGAGGTTACAATATGAGCTACAGTTGAAGTGAAAATATGATTCAAAAGGAATAACCTTAAGATAGATTCTTCAAAATATATTTTCACCACCGTATTCTATAGACTTCTCGAATTCTTACTCTTTTGTAGAGAATTTTACATCTCCTTTTTCGATGAGGAGTTTAAGGTCTTCCATGCTCAAACGAGCGTTTTTATGGAGCTTTTCGCGAGCATTGCTATGTTTTTGATTTACTTTGTGCTCATCTTTAGTGAGCTGCAAGTCCTTCAACCTGTCAAGATATAGGGAGATCTCATTCCGACTGCTAGCAATATTAGTTTTAAGTGGGTCAATTTTTTCCTTGATTTTATTTATATTTGTGATATTTTCTGAAAGCAGGGCGTGGTACAGATTTGCTTCTTTTCGGATTTCGTCCGCAGACTTGAAATTTTCGAGCATTTCTAAGTGGCAGACCTGAGATTCATCAGAGAGTGCCTGGATTTTTTCATGGAATTCATCTCCCTCTTTATGGATTCCCTTAGATTCTCTATAACTTTCCTGAATTTGTGCGTGCAATTCATTTGCCTTTTTTGCAGCTTCAAGGCGTTTGCTGAGGTCATTCAATTTCTGGAATATCTTAATTTCCACTACAAGAAGAAGTTCTTTATTAAGGAAAGCATCGAGCTCAGCTTCATAAACATTTGAGATAGATTCCATGCTTCCATGGGAAAGTTTATTGCACTCATCCCGTTGTTCTTTGAGTACCGCAATCCCAGAAAACAATTCTTGTGTCTTCGAGTTTACCCCACTCCTTTTTTCCTTATACTTGCCAATTGCCCTGTTAATCTCGTCTCGTTTACGTCTGAGTTCCTGCGCTTTTGCAACCTTTTCTTTTACCAGCTGGTTCAAAAAGTCTCTCTTTTCCTTCAGTTCGTCTACATCAGTTCTATTTATTTTTAGTTCTTTAAATATCGAAGCTAACTGACGTTCGCTTTTCTCTATCCTGCTTCTGATTTCGTTTACCTTTAACTTCAGCTCCCGTTCGCTAAGGTTTGAAAGGTCGGCCGTTGCAATTCCTGTGGTTGAAACGTCGTTGTCCATGTACTACCACTCGCATGTTTCCGAAAAATGGTTATTTTTTCAATTTTTCCCAGTAATCCAGGGCTTCTTCATGATTTTTTATTTTGCTATTGAGCCATTTGTGCTGGGATTTACTTTTCGAAATCTCTTCATCTTTGATGCTATCATCTTCTTCAAACTGTTTTTCAGATTCTACTATTCCTTTTAGTTCGAGATTTGAATTTCTGGCTTCCTCTAATCTAACCTGGATTTGTAGAAGAAGATTTTCTTCAAACTCAGTTACCCGAAAAGTTCCACGCAGATTTTCTATAAATAAGCCCTTAAGTTTCTGTTCCTCTTCAGGTTCTATCTGGCCTTTGAGTTTTTTAATATCTTCCTTGAGTTTATTGGCAGTTATTTGGTTGAGTTTCGGGAAAATCTCCCTTTCAAGCAATGCTTCTGCTTGATGGTAAAACTGTTGTCGTTTCTCCTTCAGGATTTCGTTTCTCTCCATAAACTTGATTCTGGAATTCTTTAAATTTTTAGCGCTCTCTTCTATCTGGTTCAATTTGCTGTTTAGTTCTTCGAATTCCTTTCTATCATCTTCCAGAAACCTTTTGTGTTTTTCCACAACTGCTGATATCAGCTCCTCTTCTGTTAGCACTCTGATCCCAATTTTTTCGGTTTTTTCATTCACGGTATCACAATCTGTAATTTACGCTCTATAACTAAGTTATTATCTTTCGATCTATATCCATCCTGGAAAACTAAATCAACTGATTTCTGCTGAATTTTGGCTTTCAGGTATCTTTCCGACAGTATCATTATTAAATCCTGAAAATCTGGGCATGAGGTACATAATCGATCATTATCACGGAATTCGGATCAATAAACCCGCATTTTATGGCGCATTTGATAGTTTTTTCCCCAAAGAGATTTCCAGTCGTGGCTCCATGAAGAGATTTCTGCAGTTCTTCCTCTGAGACATATGCCCCTCCATAAAAGGCCTTGCTAATCTCCACTACAGAGTTGCCATGTTTTAGTTTTTTTCCAAGCACTTCCTTATCGCAGGCTGCAATAAGAATGTGCTCTCCATTTTTATAGATCTTTAGATACATATTCTACATCCCAGTAGTATTTTATTTCTTTTTAGTATTTACAGCTTGACCGTGTTCACATAGTTTTTATTTGTGGTATTTTTCTCTGGGGTTTGGGAAGATATTTTAGACTTAGTTTTTGGAGTTTCACTCAATCTAAAAATCAATTGACGAGTCTTATATGTTTCTGATCTGGGGAAAGAATGTCTCCTCCCTGCTTCATTTTCTTGATATACTCTTCTGCATGAGTTCTATCTATTCCATGCTTGCCTTCAGCTTCTGTATACACTTCTTCTAATGGAGCTCCTTCTTTTCCGGGATATCTCTCACTTACCTTTTTAATTATATCTCTAAGGGCTTTTATCTTGTTCCTTTGGCTCATGCTTGTGCCAGATGCAATTATATCTGCATCAAGAGCTCCTGTATCAGGGTCAATACCTACGTTTTTCAGGCAATTCATTACGATTTTGATAGTTCTTTCTGCATCCTCAAGAGTGACTTTATTGCTCAGGCGGACTCTTGCGCTCGCTTCCGACAGACGGACAAGGGCTTCCAGCTGTCTGGCTGTCACAGGTACTGGTGTATCTTTGCCTTCTCCTGTTTTTCGAAGATCTGTATAAAATTTCATTAGGCGATCACGTGCGTCGCCCTCCATCACCGGGAAAACATTTTTACGAGCATATGCAACATATTTTTGCATGATTTCAGGATCTATGATAGGTTCGATAACTTCCATTTCGGCTTCGACAAAATCTTCCGTAATATGGGAACCAGGAAGTTTTTGACGTTGTTCGAAAAGTTCTCCTGCATAATGAGACTGAAGAATGTGGTTTGCAATTCTGCTGTCTAGAGCATGGTTCGGGGTATCAAGCAAAACAAAGATAAGGTCAAAACGAGAGAGCAGAGCTGGAGGCATGTTTATTTGTTCTGCAAGGCCTTCATAACGGTCAAAACGTCCATATTTTGGATTTGCAGCTCCTAGAAGAGCGCAACGAGACTTAAGAGTAGCAATAATCCCGGCTTTGGCTATACTTATAGTCTGCTGCTCCATTGCCTCGTGCAGGGCGCTCTTATCCTCTGACTTCATTTTGTCCATTTCATCAACTGCAGCAACTCCCATATCTGCCATTACAAGGGCTCCACCTTCGATGGTCCATCTCCCGTCATTCAGGTCATCTTTTACGGCAGCTGCAGTCAACCCGCTTGCAGATGCACTCCGTCCTGAAGTAAAGACTCCCCTTGGGGATAGTTTGACCACATATCGCAGGAGCTGGCTTTTTGCAATTCCAGGGTCTCCTACAAGCATCACATGAATATCTCCTCTTATCCTGGAACCATCCGGAAGATTTTTCACCACACCTGAAAATAATTGGAGGGAAAGGGCTTCTTTTATGTCCTCGTACCCATAGATTGAAGGTGCAACAGAACTAACAATTTTGTTGTAGATTGCAGGGTCACTGGAAAGTTCAAGAATCTTTACTTCGTCTTCTACAGTTATTTCAAGTTCGTCATAATCCTTATCCAGGCGTTCGATAGAACTTGCTTGGAGTACAAGGTCATAGAAGGTAGATTTCCCATCTTTTAAAGTACGTTGGACAGATTTCAAGATCCCATTAATTATGACCCTATCCCCAGGAGTGACATTTCCTGTTAGATCGTCATCAGAATCAATTTCCAGACTCTGTGGCTGAGCTCCTCCTTTGAGATTTTCTGGTGATTCCTGAATCTGGAGTTTCTGGGCATCGATAAAAGTAGATTCCTCTATTATAACTTTAAAAGGTCCTTTCTTTCCACAATTTTCATCTTCACAGCCTGCAAAGGGCTCCTCAAATTTGAAGCTGCTTTGCTCCACCAAGGTCATATGCCCGCACCTGAGACACTGGAAAGCAGCTTTCGTAATCCTTGGCCTGACCTCAGTAGCTTTCCTTATCATACCTTCAATAGCAACAAAGCGCGAAAGATGTTTACTTCTTAAATTTCTTATTGGTATCCTATTAGGGATTTTTATTATCCTTACATGAGCCTGTTCGAGGTTTTTTTCTACAGGAAGGTCTATTTCCTTCAATGCAACCTCAGCAGCTTTTAGAAGTTCTCCAGGATGCTCAAGAAACTCTTTTGAAAGCTCTCTGTCAAATTTCTCCATATCTGTAAAATCCACACCAAGGCTTCTCTGGTCAGGATACTCGTTTGCAAGCTGGAGAATTTCATTCCAATAATAATCCTTAAAAAATTTTTTTAGCTTTTTTTCCCACTTGCTTTCTGTTTCAGTCATATTATTCTCGGAACTATTTTGACTTTTATGTAAAACTCTCATTTTTTTTCAAACTGGTTTTGCACAAAATAATTCAAAAAATTGAAAAAAACGATAATAAAATCTAATGTAAGAACATGCTTATTCTCATATGAACTTTTCCATGTTTTACGGATTTTCTATTCCTAGCTTTCAGATTCTTTTATTGAGCATCCCATTTTTCTCTCTATTTTCCTTATTATACCCCTCAAAGTTTGAACTTCCCTCGGAGTCAGACCAGCTCTTCCGAATATTCTCCGTAGCATAAGATAAGTTTTGTTTTTTTTGTGGAAAGGATAGTCTATTTTCTCCAACAGTTCTTCCAAATGCCCGTAAAGAAGCTGCAGGTCAAACCCATCTGCAAGTGGATTGTTTCCTCCTCCCAGCTCCGAAAGTTCGTAAAGTACAACTGCAACTGCATGGGAAAGATTCATTATGGGATATATTTCAGAGGTTGGAATCGTAATGAGCATATCAAAATTTTTTAGTTCATCGTTTCGGAAGCCATGGNNGGCATCATCAAAACTTGAGGTAACACGTGCACCTTCAAGAATATCTCTTGCATGAGATGCCATTGCTCTTGCTTCTCCTTCGAGTTTGCAGGGATTTACTAGCACTAGGTTAGTATATCCAAAGTTCTTCATTGCTCTTGCAACAGATCCGATATTTCCCTGGTATATGGGTTCTACAAGCACTACACGGATATCAAGTGACAAATATCTCAATCCTTTTTTTGAAATCAGTTATAATAAGGGAGATTTCATCTCCATAAAGACAGTCACAAAAATTCTGTACCCCAGGCAGTAAGATAAATCCTTCAAAAAAATACCTTCTTCTTACTTTTTTCTATGGAATAAATGCGGGTCTCTTGGGCAAACAGCTTTGTATTTCCCATAGCTTGTATATTTTTTTTCTATCAATATAAATTTTAGTCGCTTATTTTTATCGGTTGATATTTGAGAAGACCTAAATGTCTTTAGATCCCTTAATGTTTACTTTGACCCCACATATCATATTCTCTAGAAAGTGTATTTTTGAATTTAACTTTTCTTTCATCTTCATAAGCTAATCCACTATTCTCTCCACGAAAGTTAAAATTAGTGCATTAGAGCTTCATATGACTAATTAACCACTTTATTTTTTTGAAAATTTAATTATCTTTCTCAAGACTCTATTAATTGTCTAGTCTGTATGTTAAGTTTGCTTTTCAAGTTTATTTGTTGATATCTCATATTCTTATTCTTTTTTTTCCCTGAATATAGAGGATTCGATAAACTTCTAAATTTAGTCATACAGTTGCAAATTATCTATAAATGACTATTGAAAATCAAAGATTTATCAAAATCCGTCAAATAAATGGGTTTGAAGGAGGGAAAAAAGATCTTCAAAGACTTCATAAGGTAAATTAGACTAAAACATAAAGCTTCTGATGCACTTCGCTATGAAAAAATCTCCATATTTTCTCTCTAGCATATAATATAGATATATCCTAATATAGAATAAAGATCAAAAGATTGTATTGATGCTGTATTACAATCAACATTCTGCAGATGCACACATATGTATAATTTGTTTGCCTACTATTATCCATTGAAAGTTGGATTAACTTTTAAGTCACTGTCATATTGAAAAAATAGATAGAATTCTTGTGTATATCTACGGAAAGTGGGATAAACCTTCAAGTTCTCTTTTTANNATATTGAAAAAATAGGTGGTCTTCTGGTGTAAATATGCGGAAATTGAATGAAGTGAGTGATAAAACAACAAATATATTATACACAAACAAATAATACTTTTACTGCTTCTTTGAACTATACATTTGATACGTGAAACGCAAATTTAAGTTTTCGAATCTCAATTGTTTAATTACATCATTTTATAGCATTAATACAAA
>PMJC01000143.1:0-358 GCA_003157235.1 Methanosarcina sp. | reverse complement strand
ACCCAAATACCAGAATCGCAATCATCGTCAGCGATGTAACAAGGCCCACTCCTACTGCGAAAATTCTTCCCTCTCTGCTTGAAGAGCTTTATAAGGGTGGAGCAAAGAACGAGAACATACGCCTTATCTTTGCTATCGGGCTCCACCGCAAGCTGACTGAAGAGGAGTCAAAAAAAATTGTCGGAGAGGAAATCTATAAAAAAATATTATGTATCCAGCATGACACCCACAGATGCCAACGTATTGGTGTGACTTCACGTGGAACTCCTGTAGAAATATTTGAAGACGTTATAGATGCGGATATTATTGTAGGAACCGCAAATATTGAGTTTCATTATTATGCAGGGTACAGCGGGGG
>PMJC01000313.1 GCA_003157235.1 Methanosarcina sp. | reverse complement strand
TTCCCTCTCAATGCCTGGCATTAATCTGCTTTCTTCAACCCTCATAAAAATCGATGCTGTGAGTAAAGAAGATCTGCAAAAAGCACTCAAAATTCTAAAAGAAGTTTCAGCAAAAAAAGACCTTCTGATGATACTCCCAATAAACATTCAGGTCTGAAAAAATTGAGGAGATTGAAAACATGAAGAAGATAACCTGTTCCATTCTCGGATTCGGTGCCATCGGACAGGGGGTTGCCGAGGTACTCCTTATGAAGAAAGAGTATCTTGAAAGTATCGGGTTGGAAGTGAAAGTAGTTGCTATTGTGGACTCAAAGGGTGCAACTGTCAATCCTGAAGGCTTGAACCTTGCAGATTGTCTTTCCCGTAAGAGAATTCGTGGCACGGTAGCCCTAGAGAATATTAGCGGAATCGAAGTTATTAGGTCTGTAGACCATGAACTAGTAATAGAGACTACTCCTACAAACATCAAAACCGGCGGAGTAGGTCTCCAGAATATGTTCGCAGCCTTTCAAACCGGGAAGTCCCTTATTACTTCGAATAAAGGTCCACTTACCCTTAAGTATAGAGAACTCATGACGACTGCGAAAGCAGCCGGTTTGGAGTTCAGATTTGAAGCCACAGTTGGGGGATCAATGCCAATTATTAACCTGGCAAATGAAGTTCTCGCAGGCAATAAGATTATAAGTATCAAAGGTATCCTGAACGGAACCTGTAATTACATCCTGACAAGAATGCTGGAAGAAAGAGCAAGTTACACTGACATTCTTGCCGAGTCAATTGAGCTCGGAATTGCAGAAACCGATCCCACATACGATGTTGAAGGAATTGATACTGCCTGCAAGCTAGTAATTCTGGCAAATGCTATCTTCGGACTCGACACTACTTACAAGGATGTTGAAGTTACAGGAATTACAAAGATTACTCCTGAAGCCCTGGAGATGGCTAATGAAAATAGGCATGTAATAAAACTTATAGGCGAAGTTAGCAAGGAAAGGATCGAGGTGGCCCCAAGGCTTGTACCTATCAACCATCCTCTTGCAGTCGGAGGTACTTTAAATATCGCATCTTTATGCACTGAACTTGCAGGAGAAATTACAGTTATTGGTAAAGGTGCAGGCCCTGTTGAGACAGCAAGTGCGATTCTTAGTGATCTGATAGCAATTTACAAGCACTCATAGAGTATAACAATTTTTGTTTTAAAAACCCGAAATTCGGGAAACAATCAAATTAAAAAGCTGCGTGAACCATGACAAGCTTCAGGGAATTTGCAGAAACCTGCCAGGCAATTGAAAAAATTTCGAGTACTATAGACACTACAAATAGGGTTGCTGACCTTCTTATGAAGGTCAGCGTAGAAGAGCTTCCCCTTGCAACTCATTTTATTATGAGTGAGGTTTTTCCCACCTGGAATGGAGAGCAGCTTGGAATTGGCACAAGCCTTCTGTATGCTTCTCTTTCCAAGGCTTCCGGAATGTCTATAAGAAGTATAGAGTCTCTTGTCCGGACAACAGGAGATATAGGAGACACAGCACTTCTTATCCTGAAGGAAAAACAAAAAAACCAGATCACTTTTTCTTCTTTCCTCGAAGAGCAGCCAGAGCTCTCTATAACGGAAGTCTACCAGCGCTTCAAAACGGCTTCCGAAGCATCTGGAAAAGGGTCACAGGAAGTTAAGGTCAAAAACCTTCAATTTCTCTTTAATTCCTCAACCCCAAGGGAAGCAAAGTATATCTCCAGGCTTGCACTTGAAGAACTCCGCATAGGGGTCGGAGAAGGAGTTTTAAGGGATGCCATCGCAAAAGCCTTTTCCGTCCCTGCAGATTTGGTAGAGCACGCTTTTATGGTAACAAACGATCTCGGGATAGTCGCTGCAACTGCAAAGAAAGAAGGTATTGAAGGTCTCAACGGCCTCGGGATCGAAATTAACCGTCCCATAAAGATGATGCTATCGCAGATCAGTCCTGATATAGATACAGATATAAGGGAAATGAAAGAAGCTGCAATTGAATGGAAATTCGACGGTGCAAGGGTCCAGATTCACAAGGCTGAAAACTCGGTTACCATTTATTCACGAAAACTTGAAAATGTCACAAATTCCCTTCCAGATCTTGTTGAAATTATTCGAAAGCATGTTAAAGCCGAATATGCAATTCTGGATGGAGAAGCTGTTGCAGTGGATGAAAAAGGAAAACCAAGAGCTTTCCAGGAAATCCTTAAACGTTTCCGGCGCAAGTACGATGTAGGGGAAAAAATACTTGGAATCCCTATCCAGCTAAATCTCTTTGATATCATGTACTTGAACGGCAGAACACTGATTGACCTTAATCTTCGTGAGCGACGAAAGGTACTTGAGTCCTGCGTAGAGAGCTCAACTGAAGATTCAAAGTCCATTTCTGTTGATAAGCAGGTGATAACTGGAGACCTTGAGGTTGTGGAAAAGATCTATAGGGAAGCCTTGAAAGCCGGTCATGAGGGTGTAATGGTCAAAAATCCGAATTCGGTTTATTCCCCTGGTAAACGCGGTAAGAACTGGCTTAAGAAAAAACCCCTTATGGAAACCCTTGATCTTGTAGTAGTTGGAGCTGAGTGGGGCTTTGGCAGGCGTGTAAACCTCATAGGTTCTTACACTGTTGCCTGTTATGATCCTGAAANNCTCACAGAAATGCTTTCTGGACTGATAGACGGCGGAGAAGCAGGTGGGGTATTTGCAGTAAGACCTAAAATTGTTCTGGAAATTGCCTTTGAGGAAATTCAGAAAAGCCCCAATTATAACTCTGGTTTTGCACTTCGTTTTCCCCGATTTATCCGTATCCGGGATGATAAAGATCCCGAAGAAGCGGATACAATCCAGAGAATTGAAAAGGCATATAACCAGCAGCTTAAAAGGCTTTAATGGATCAAGCTGCGGCTTTTTTTCCGTGGCTAAAGCACATCCTTTAAAGTTCATTTGATTTTGTTGCCTTTATCTGGATGTGAAAATTTCTTTTCCTGAGAAGATGCAGATGCTAAAGCACTTACTTTTCGATTTTTACATTCGTTTACACTTAATCTCATTCTAAAACTAAGTTCCATAGGTTCTTCAATGTTTATGCTTTTTATTCAGAGAGACGCATCCAGATTTTAGTGCGGATCAGATATCCAGACTACAATTAGTTCATGTACTTTTTTTGTTTGGTATGGTTAAGCTTGCCAAATAGATCCATTTTAGTATTAATTAAGATTACCAAAAAAATACATATTCTATAAAATAATTCCTAAATTATTTAATGAGATTTAATAGAGACAGAATTTAGCGTTCGCTCTCAGTTAATTGTATATTAACTCAAAAATGTACTCAAAAAAATAAGCAACCTATCCAAAGTATTCAGTTCCAGCTCGTTCAAGATTTCATTAAATCCTAGTTCCTGAAGTTGCCTGATCATCTTGTTGTATAGTAAAGGTACCATATGATTGTTGTTTTGGATGCTCTTCCAATCGAAAAGCAATTTAAATATTTTCAATTAACGCTTTGTTTTCGTCCCAAATGCTTTGCATCTTCCAATTTATGTTTTGTGTTTAAATAGCTAGCATCAATACAACGAGCATCACCAACAGATTTAATCATGTGTATAATAATAAATTTTTAGGATTATAAACTTTAAGATAAGAGACCAATTAAAAATGTAACAGCTGACACAATATTAACACTATATTCAGAAATCTTAAAGGAAACTGAAAGCAGAGTTTAAAATTATCTAGATTAAGAAATGTGGTCAAATAAAAATCAACATTTTCTGGTTTCGATGAACTGAGCTGTTGGCCCAAAGCATTCCCAAAAATTTTGGGTAGGGTAGCAGCAAATAATTTGATTTCTATAGATGTACTTTTAAATCTCACCGAGAAGGTTAAAGATTACAAAAAAGCATCCAAGATTAAGATTAGAAAAAAGTGTTAATAACATTGGCCAGTATTATACATCTGTTAGGCATGAAAAGAGGTGTCATTCTATAGAGAAACTATTGCCTTCCGTCTGCAAATCCTTTGATGAACTTCTGGGAGGAGGTTTCGAGAAGGGGATTGTAACTCAAATCTTTGGAGCTGCAGGAACCGGAAAAACAAATATCTGTATCCAGCTTGCAGTGGAATGTGTAAAGCAGGGGCAGAAAGTCATTTTCATAGATACCGAAGGACTTTCTCCTGTTCGTTTCAAGCAAATTGCAGGGGAAAAGGCAAAGGAAATAGCGAGGAATATAATTATTTTCGAACCCCTCAGTTTTGAAGAACAGTATGTTGCTGTTAGAGAGGTGGAGAGGATAGCCGGTGAGAACATCGGTCTCGTGATCCTTGACTCCGCAACTTCATACTACAGGTTTGAGCTCGAAGAAGAAGAAACAGGTATGAAGAGCCGAAGAGAGCTTGCCAGCCAGATTGGATTTCTGCATGCACTAGCCCGCAAACACAGCTTTGTTGCAGTCATAACAAACCAAGTATACTCAGACATCGTCTTAGGAGGAGTACGTCCATTGGGTGGAAGTTCCTTAGAACATATATCAAAGGCAATTATCCAGCTGGAAAAAATAGGTGAAGGAACCAGGCGTGCTATTCTGTACAAACACCGTTCTCTTCCGGAAGGCTTAAGCGCTGATTTTAGAATTACAGCTGAAGGAATCCGTTAAACGGTAAAGAAACATTGAGACAAATTCCGTGAAAAATATTTTGGGGCAGAAAAAAACTTAAATTCCTCAGATTCTTCCGGATTTTTTCAGCTAAAACGACTTTTATAATTTTTTCCCCTTCGAGTTTTAACGTTCCCGTGCACCTGCTATGAACTCTTCAGTCCTTCTGTAGGCTTCGTCATCAGGATATTGGATAGCCGGGTGTTTCATAAAGTAGGATGCCGGAGAATACAGTACTCCTCCAATTCCTCGATCAAGAGCAAGCTTACAGCAGCGAATCGCATCAATCACCACGCCTGCAGAGTTTGGGGAGTCTTCTACAGAGAGCCGAAGTTCAAGGTTCATGGGCACGTCCCCAAAGAGCCTGCCTTCCATTCTCAAGAAACATACTTTGTTATCTTTTTGCCAGGCTACGTAGTCGCTAGGTCCGATGTGAATGTTTTCTTTCTCAAGTTTGTGAGAGAGAATGGACTGGACAGCTTCTGTTTTTGATTCGCGTTTGGAAGCAAGTCTGCTCCTGTTGAGCATATTTAGGAAATCAGTGTTTCCTCCTGTATTCAGCTGATATGTCCTGTCAAGTTTTAAGCCGCGTTTTTCGAAAAGGTCTGCAAGAATCCTGTGGGTAATTGTAGCCCCTAGCTGGGCTTTAATATCATCTCCCACTATCGGGATGTTTTTTTCTTCAAACTTTTTTGCCCATTCGGGATCGCTTGCGATAAAAACAGGCATATTATTAATAAAAGCTACTCTGGCCTCAAGAGCGCACTCTGCATAGAAACGGACTGCTTCTTCAGAACCTACAGGTAAGTAATTAAGAAGCATATCTGCGCCGGAATTTTTCAGTTCGTTTACTATGTCTTCTTTTGTAGCTTCTGGTTCCTTGCTGACAACAAATGTATATCTTTCCTCATAATTTTTCATGTGGTCAGAGATGCCGTCAAGAACTCTACCCATTTTAACCTTCACGCCTGTTGCAGGAATGTCAGGGCAAAAAATCGTTGTGCAGTTCGGGGGAGCAAATATAGCCTCAGCTACATCTTTTCCTTCTTTCCTGGCGTCAATGTCAAAGGCAGCAACAACTTTGATATCCTTGGGTTTATACCCGCCAAGATCCAAGTGCATCAGCCCGATAGAATCTTTACGTTCAGCTGTATAATACTCAATGCCCTGTATCAAAGAGCTTGCACAGTTTCCGATTCCTGCAATTGCTATTTTTATTTTTGTCATAAGCGCTTACTCTCCGACGAATACCCTGATTTCATAAACCGCATTAAAAGAATAACAGATTTTTCATAATTTTTGAAATTTACAGACTAAATTTACGGATTCAAGGGCCCTCAAATTTATGATTTTATTCATTCGACATTCCATGGATATACACAGATATACACAGATGTATAATTTGTTTGCCTATTTACCCAATATTTTTAATTGAAAGTTAGATTAATTTTTAAGCTACTGTCATATTGAGAATATTAGATGGCATTCTTGTGTAAACCTGCGGAAAATTGGTTCATGAAATTTATGACTTGATATTCCTTAAACTACGACTTTTCCTGTATCTAAGCTATGGTTTTTAAATCTTCTCTTATTTGTGCTATTACCCTATNNAATGACTCTTGAAAATCAGTGGTTTATCGAAATTCTCTCTATTATATCTAAGTTTGCCTTTCTGGGAAAAAAGATTGTAATTATCTGTATATTCAAAGCTAAATGTTTATTCTTGATTTAATTCTTGCTCTCAGATAAGGTCCCAAATACTTCATTTCTCACTTTTTCTTCAATTATTTTTCTATTTAAAGATAAATGAGGGCTCCAACTGAATTTCATCGTAAGCACTCAGGTTATCCGGATAATTTAAGAAAAGGATCAAAGAAACCTCTCAGGGCGTTGAGTTAAATAGTTTTTTATTAGATGTGAGGCTTGAAAAGAGAGTCGGATGATTTTTCCGATAGAATATGTTGCTTATATCGGAAAGTGATTTTTAATGAGAACCATTGACTGGAAGGAAGAATCAAAATCAGTTGTGCTGGTAGATCAAACATTGCTCCCGAAAGAGTATAGAATCATTGAATGCAAAACTTTGAATTCTCTATGCGAGGCTATAAAGTCTCTCAGGATAAGGGGCGCGCCTGCTCTTGGGGCCGCAGGAGGGTTGGGGATTGCCCTTGCAGCTTTACATAGTGAAGCTAGAGACTTAGAAACAATGGTAAAAAATCTCGAAGTTGCAGGAAAAGTCCTTAAGTCTATCCGTCCTACAGCAATCAATCTTGGTTGGGGTGTGGACAGGGTCTTAAGAGCAGTTTTTGATGCCATTGATGTTCAGGAAATCCAAGATATTGCCTTGCAGGAAGCCATAAATATTGCTGAAGAAGACGTGGCGACTAACAAGATGATAGGGGAATATGGAGCCAAACTCCTAAAAGAAGGAGATACGATACTCACACACTGTAACGCGGGCAGACTCTCTTGTGTGGACTGGGGCACCGCCCTTGGAGTTGTACGTTCGGCTATTGCTGAAGGCAAAAAAATAAAAGTTATTGTCTGTGAGACCAGGCCTCTTAATCAGGGAAGCAGAATCACTACTTGGGAACTTATGCAGGACAAAATTCCAGTGACCCTGATTGCGGACTCAATGGCTGGATGGGCAATGCACCAGGGACTTGTGGATAGCGTGCTCGTAGGAGCTGATAGGATAACTCAGGATGTTATTTTTAACAAAATCGGAACCTATACACATTCCATCCTTGCAAAAGAGCATGAAATTCCCTTCTATGTAGCAGCTCCGATTTCTACTTTCGATTTTAATGGCTGGGAAGGCAGTGTAAAAATAGAAATGCGGAGCCCTGAAGAGTTACGATTCTTTGGATCAGAACAATTTGCCCCACTAGATGTAGAAGTCTATAATCCTGCTTTTGATGCGACACCAATGGAAAATGTAACTGCGGTAATTACGGAAAAGGGAGTGTTTTACCCACCTTTCCTGCTGGATGAGGTACTTGTTTAAAGAACTATCCTTTTTCTTGAGTATAAAAGAGATTCTACATTAAACCTGCAGAATCTTGATTATTCAAAAATTTATCTGCTAGATTTATATATAAGAACTGCACTATCTGCTAACCAAACTTATCAGGAAATTTAACAGTATGTTACATTTCCTTAATTCTCAAATAATTAGTTTAGTTTTTGCCACAGCAATTTATTATGGTTATGAAATATATATTCCAATTACAGTTCATTCGTACAGATGTTAACTAATGGCTAAAAGGTCAGATACAGAACTGCAATCTTCTGCAGGACTCATGCGGTACTATGAAGTAGATAAAAATGCAGTTCACATTCAGCAAAAAAGTGCTGATTGTCTGCATCATTACAGGCAGAGTAATATTATTCTTAAATGCTGCGAATGGTTTCTGGCCACGATTACAATTTTCTGGGCAGGGTTCACTTGAGCAAGCATAATTTTGGAAAAAAAGAGAGCAAAAAAAGTGCTTTTTCAAGAATCAAAGCTATTAAACCCAGATTTTTTTACCTGGGTTTTCTTCTAATATTTGTGGGCATTTTTGGAGTCCTGTACAATCCTGCCAATTATTCCCAACGCACATCTCCCTGGAATGTTTCGGAAGCCGGTACTCTATCTTTTACTAAAAGGGGAGAGCCTTTATTTACAGCTCATGAAATAAAGGATGTATACTTTCCTGAAAACTCAGATACTTTGAAACTTCTGTTTTTTGAAAGTCAAGGGGATAAAATTCAGGCTCTTTTAAGGATTCCTGCAAAATCTAACTCTTCTTTGGGTTTTCCTGGAATAATTCTACTCCCTGGAGCAACAGTTAGAAAAGAATCTGAACAGGGATTAGCTGTGGAACTCTCAAAACTGGGATATGCAACTCTTGCTATTGACCAACGCAATCTCGGCAGCGTAAGTGTGGAAAAGGATCTAGAACTTTTTAGAAGTGGCCTCGAACCTTTCGAATATACCATGGTTTATGACGCACTTAAAGCCGCAGATGTGCTTGCAGTCCAGCCGGAAATTGATCCAAAAAGACTTACAATTTTAGGAGAGAGTAATGGCGGAAGATTTGCAGTGATTGCCTGTGCCCTTGATCCTTCCCTTAAAGGGGTCATCGGAATCAGTACTGCAGGATATGGCACTGAAGATATTGATCCCTCCTTCGTTGCCGACAATAAGACTTACCGTTTTTATCGTTCGATTGATCCCGATACCTATCTTCCTACCCTGCCGCCTGTGAAATTCGTGCTGATTCATTCATTTAATGATACTGTAATTCCCCATGAGGCAGCACTAAAGACTTTTGCCCTTGCTAAAGAGCCAAAAGTAATGTATAATGTTAGCGATGCGATGCATGGATATACGTCTTCAATGCACCCTTATCTTGAAAAAGAACTTGCTCTGATCCTAAAGTAAAATTATACAGGCTTTTGAGTTGACCGAATTTATTGAAACGAAAATTTTTAGTATATGAAATATATTCAACCGCTCTCAAACTTTTGGGAATTTCGTGTAATAGATGAACGAGTAGCTTATAAGCTGGTTGAGCACTTTTGAAGTGAAGATAGCTCTCCAAGTTATTTGCGATGGATATATGGTTTCAATTTCTGAAATCAGTTGAATCAACCATAACTTTTCCCTTACTTTTGAAGCCACACGAAATTTGGTTTATTCTTAATTCTCTAGTTAAGCTTAAATTACTTCTAGGTTTCCTCTCAAACATGAAAGTAAGTTGCAGTAATCAATGAGTTAGATGATATGAGTAAAACTTGGCATAACCACAACGTATATAATTAGGGCAATCCTAACTAAAGAGAAGATGGGAATATGATTTCAAAGAAAGAGCATTTGTTTACAGTTTTTTATAACCTGATAAAAATCAAAGGCGAGTGCTCTTGTGAGATCTTATCTGAATGTGGGTTATTGGACATTACTGTGAAGCAGATCGGATATCTAAGAGCCATTGATGGAAATGAGCAAGTGACATTTAGCAAACTTGCTAAAATCACCAAAAACTCAAAACCCACCATCACGGAGATGATCAACAAATTTGTTAAGTTTGAGTGTGTATATAGAGAAAAATGTCCAGATGATGGCAGAATAATTTATATTCGTCTAACCGAAAAAGGACAGATGATAGCCCGTTCTGAAGAGAATTCTTTGATGAAGGTTATTGAAAAGATGGTAGATTTATTGAATGAAAAAGAAATCGGCACTCTCATCGAAATTCTGGAGAAATTAAGGTGACTTTTTTTGGTTAATCCAGTAATTAGGTTAACCAGAACTAAGTAAATAAAATTATGATTGGAATGACTGATAATGAATTCAAGACAAACCGACAATATCAGAGAAAGCATTATAATACCGCTCTTTGAAATAGTTGTTTACCCGAAAAGCCGAACAAAATTCTTGGCTGACAAAATTATCGGGGAAATGTTATTAAGTGAGATGAAAAATATTGAATCTGTATATGCCATCGGGCTGACAGTAAAGAGTGAAATGAAACCTTCAGACTTATCGGGAGATCGTTTCTATAAAATAGGAAATTTGTTAAAAATTACGTCTGTGCAACCTTCTGATAGCGGGTATCTAATTGCTGCAGAATCTGTACAAAGAGTAGAAGCCATATCCCTACACCAGGAAAATGGACAGTTCTATGCTGAATACAAGCCAATTTCTGATATTCTGGATCTTGATGACGAAATTCAAGCAGAAATGATAGCAGACGTAAAAAAGATAATTCTTGAGATAAGCAGCCGTTTTCAAGGTTCTGAACAATTTACTAGGCCAATTGATAAAATGAATTCCATTGGCCAAATTATGGGATATATTATGCCATATATGCCAATAAAACTCTCCGAAAAGCAGGATCTTTTGGAGATCGTTTCTGTTCGTGAAAGATATCTTGCATTTCTTTATATTCTGGCGAAACAGAAAGAAAATATCAATCTGCAGATTGAAGTGGCAAAAAAAGTTTCCGAGAAAATAAACAAGTCACATAGAGAAGCAATGTTGCGAGAACAACTGAAGGTAATTCAAGAAGAGCTTAACGAAGGTGACTGTTCTACTTCATGCAACGGAGGATATCGGGAAAGAATTGAGAACTCGAAGATGCCTGATGATTTGAGAAAAAAGGCATTATCAGAGGTGAAGAAACTTGAAATCGGAGGAAGCCATAATCCTGAAAGCCTTGTTATCAGAAATTATCTTGATCTCTTGCTTGATCTTCCCTGGGTAACGGAAGAAAAAAAGAGCATAGATATTGCTGAAGCCCGCCGTGTGCTTGAGAACAATCATAAAGGACTTGAAAAGGTCAAAGAGAGAATAATCCAACATCTGGCAGTAATGAAATTAAAGAAAGAAAAACAAGGCTCAATTCTGCTTTTAACAGGACCTCCAGGCACTGGCAAAACGAGCCTTGGAAGAAGTATCTCAGATGCTCTTGGCAGAAAATATGTTCGAGTTAGCCTTGGAGGTATCAAAGATGAAGCAGAGATCAGAGGGCACAGGCGAACATATATAGGAGCTCTGCCAGGAAAAATTATTCAAGGCATGAAAAAAGCAGGTACAAAAAATCCTGTATTTGTCCTCGATGAAATCGATAAACTCTCATTCTCCTATGGAGGAGACCCGGCAAGTGCCCTTCTTGAAGTTCTGGATCCCGAACAGAACAACACATTCGCAGACCATTATCTGGAAGTCCCATATGATCTGTCTGATGTATTGTTCATCACCACTGCCAATTCCCTGTCAAATATCCCCTTGCCACTCCTTGACAGAATGGAGATGATCGAGATATCAGGCTACACTAAAAAAGAGAAGCTTGCAATTGCAATAGATCATCTTCTGCCCGATATACTGGAAGAACATGGCCTTGATGCAGATAAATTTCGGATTGAAGATGATGCCTTAAAGGTAATCATCGAAAAATATACCCGTGAAGCAGGAGTCAGGGGACTTAAAAAACAGCTTGCAAGGACTGCAAGGTTTGTATCCGAGAAAATTGTGTCAGGGAGTGCAGACATCCCCTACGTAGTGAAGAAAGATATGCTCACAGAGATCCTTGGAAAAGAATTGATCCGCCAAGAAGAGGTCAGAAAAGAGAATGTACCGGGAGTAGTCACAGGACTTGCATGGACGCCTGTCGGGGGAGATATCCTCTTCATAGAAGGTACATTTATGCCTGGAAGCGGGAAGCTTACGCTCACAGGTCAACTTGGGGACGTGATGAAGGAATCTGCAAAGATATCATTGAGCCTTGTCAGATCACGGCTTGCAAATACTGCAAACAGCTTTGACTTTACTTCAAGCGATATACACATTCATATTCCCTCGGGTGCAACACCAAAGGATGGTCCATCAGCAGGTGTGACACTCTTTACTGCCCTAACATCTTTAATTATTGGAAAAGCAGTTGACCCAAAAATTGCTATGACAGGCGAG
>PMJC01000246.1 GCA_003157235.1 Methanosarcina sp. | reverse complement strand
TTGAACTACTTCTGTATCAAGAGATTTTGCGAGATAAGTCCGGATAAGAAATTCTTTACTGGTAGAGGCTATGGTTACCTGAGTTGAGTCTCTGCTCGGCTTGTCCACGCTTACACTGCCTCCCAACCCCAATCCCTCAATTTGGGATGCGTTAATCGGAGCAGAGGTAGTAAAGGTGATATATTTATTGTCAGATCCGCCGCCTAATAAATTATTATTTGTGATGTTAATAGGGGAGCCAATTGCAGGCTCGACTAATGCGATGACTATCTTACCGGGATCTGCATCTATCTGAGCAAGAGTTCCCTCCAGTTTAAGCTGAAGCCAAGATCCGCCTTCAAGGTCAAGTCCATAGTGCAGATGAGAAGTTGTTCCCTCGCTAGTATAACCAGGGTGGATGGCAAAGATCGCTCCAAGAATTGCTAGGATGAAGATGATTATTCTTGGATTTCTTAAAAGATTTTTTGCGTTATTCATCTGTTATACCTCCCTCCAAATTCTGGTTTCAGTACATACCAGCGCAGAATTCCAGTATTCAGGAGCCAGGTATTCATAATATCTGCAAACAGTCCTGCGATCAGCACTATCGAGATCTGGGAAAGTAGAGGAATCTGTGTGAAGGAAGGAATAATCAGGTAAAGATAAGTAGAGACTAAGTACATGATTGCAAGTGCTACAAGAGCTGTGCTGGTCATTGTAACTCCTGTCTGTATAGCCCGAGAAACTTTCTCTTCTACCGTTCCTCGGCGTTTAAGCACTCTATTTGTGAGCAAGATATCACTGTCTACTGAATAACCGATAAGCATTAGCAGGGCGGCAAGTGTGCCCAAGGAAAGCTCGACCCCAGCAATCTTCATGAAACCAAGGGCAATTGCGATGTCCGAAAAGGCAGAGAGTATTACTGCAAAGGAAGGTACTGGACTTCGGAAGAGCAAGAATACTACAATGGACATTCCTATAAAGGAGATGATAAGGGCCTTAAGAGCTTGTATCTGCAGAGATTGGCCGTAGACAGGCCCGATTTGGCTAATTTCTACATTTGAATATCGGCTCATGACATTTTTTTCCAGCTGGCGTTGTTTTTCATTGTCCATGACCCCAAAATCCATGATGATNNCTGCTACCGGCCTGCCGAGCATCGATGATGTGGTAAGAGGAATACGCTTCTTTAAGCGCAGCAGGGGAATTGATCGTTTCTACAGAAATCTGTGTGCCGCCCTGGAATTCCATTCCCAGAGTTACCGGCGACCCGCTGCTCGAAAAAGAAACCAGCAGTATAATTAGAGAAACTGCGAGTATCGCAAGAGGGAATGCCAGCAACTGGCGATTATCGTGATTTTTCACGAAATTATCTAAAAATTCGGTCAAACCTGTTGCCATAATTTAATACTCCGGATGCATGTATCTATATTTTATCAAACTTATCCGAATAACTTTTCACATATTAAGAACTGTTGATATGTATAGTCAGATTTGCTCAATTATTCGAGATTAATTTTGAATGATAATCGAATTCAAGTTTGGATATAATCTTCTGGTATCTTAATGCTATAAATAGGCTAATTTTTTTTATTTTTTTTTTATTTTATTAGAGTCACAGATTAATATCAAATTTTTCTTTGAAAGGTAATTCTTCCCTATACACCGTTATTTCATTCCACTTAAAATTAACTCTTGAAAATGCTACAAGTTCTAACGTCACAGCTATATATACCAGTTACTGTTCATTAAAAATAATGACAGAAAGACCTTCCCTTGACGAATATTTCCTTGAAATTGCTTTCGTGGTAGGAAAACGGGCCACATGCCTCCGAAATAATGTAGGGGCAGTTGTCGTTAGAGATAAGTGTATCCTTTCAACTGGATACAACGGGGCTCCAAGTGGTATGGAACACTGCCTTGAAATCGGGTGTATCCGTGATCTGGAGAANNGGGGCAACTATCTATTGCACACATAGACCTTGTATTCTCTGCACGAAAATGATTATCAATTCAAATATCAAAAGGGTTGTATATGCAACTCTTTATCCAGATACCGATTCGCTTGATTTTTTCAAGGATGCATGTGTGAAAGTGGAACATGTACATTTTGAAATTAAATAGGGAAATCCGGCAAAGATTAAACCCACCGGATTCTAAATATCCCGCTTATACTCACCTCTGCAGAAGAAGTTCTCCGTAGGAGATACAAAATTAATTAATTTTATGATTTATAGGACAAAGCTTAAAACCATTGGGTCTTCAGCTGATTGGTAGTCCATATCATATCTAAACTGAAATTCAGCAGATTTACACAGGTATATAATTTATTTGTCTATTTGCACACCTATTATTCATCGAAAGCCAAATTAATTTTTAAGCTACTGTCATATTGAGAAAATAGATGACATTTTTGCATACATCTGCAGGAAGTGGATTTAATTTTAATTATTCAAAATCATTCGTTTGATAAGATTTATTACAAAATCCGCCAAGTATAATTCATAGTTAGTAAGGAATCTAAATTGTTTCTTTTATAGAAAATCTAGATAAACCCCTTAATTTATCATATACTTATAAAGGGTACATAAATGACTTTTGAAAATCAGAGGTTTGTTGAAATCTGCTACATCCAATTTGGGATTATTTCGTCATCTTACAGGAGACTTATTTTTGGGAACGATTAGCGAAAAAATATTTTCCCGGGTATCGGGTACAGAGGCAAAGGCAAATGATTTCGTGATGGCAAATATAGACTACGCAATGGCGCATGACGGTACGTCGGTTCTTGCAGTAAATGCTTTTAAGGAGATGGGGAGAGAAAAAGTATGGGACCCTTCTAGGGTCATAATTCCTTTTGATCATATTTCACCTGCGAACAATGAGACATCAGCTACCTTGCAGAAGGAGATTCGGGAGTGGGCGAAGGAACAAGGTATCACAAATTTTTATGATGTTGGTGAGGGGATTTGTCATCAAATACTCCCTGAAAAAGGCTTTGCTCTACCAGGAAAATTTATCGTAGGGGCTGACTCTCATTCCTGCACTTATGGAGCTTTCGGGGCTCTTGCTACAGGAGTTGGGGCTACTGATATGGCTGAGATTTTCGCTACTGGTAAGCTCTGGTTCAAAGTACCAGAAAGTTTAAAGATTACTGTTGAAGGGAGTCTTAAAGTTGGGGTTTATGCAAAAGACCTTATTCTTTACATCATCGGGAAGACCGGAATTGATGGTGCCACCTATAGAGCTGTTGAGTTCTATGGGCAAGCAATTAGCGAACTTTCGGTTGCTGGAAGGATGACACTCTGCAATATGGTAATCGAGATGGGGGCAAAGTTAGGAATTGTCGCACCAGACGAAAAAATCGTCGACTTTTTAAAAAATAGAACCATTACTTTTTATGAACCTATGTATGCCGATCAAGATGCTGATTATGTAGAAGAATTCACATATCATGCTGATTATATTGAACCTCAGATAGCTTGCCCGCATCAGGTAGACAATGTAAAATCTGTTGGAGAGGTCGAAGGAACTCATATCGATCAGGTCTTTATCGGGACATGCACTAATGGAAGGCTTGAAGATCTTGAGGTAGTAGCAGCTATCCTAAAAGGAAAGAAGATTGCAGTTAGGACGATTGTAATTCCTGCATCCCGCATTACTCTCCTTGACGCAATCGAAAACGGAACTATAGAAACTCTGCTGAAAGCAGGTGTGACTCTTGTAACTCCTGGATGCGGCCCTTGTCTTGGTGCCCATCAAGGAGTACTTGGGGAAGGGGAAGTCTGCATTTCAACAGCAAATCGAAATTTCAAAGGTAGAATGGGAAAAGATGGTTTTATTTATCTCGCATCCCCTGCAACTGCAGCAGCTTCTGCGTTAACAGGCGAAATTACTGACCCAAGAAAAATTTAAAAGGAAACATTTTGGATCAAAGTCTTTTAATCTGAGATATGTTGCAAGGTTTTATTTACTGATGTAAAAATTTAATTTAAATCCA
>PMJC01000253.1 GCA_003157235.1 Methanosarcina sp. | reverse complement strand
GCAGTAAAACAAATCTAAATACAGGGCTCTGTAGAAATCCTCTGGTGCTCTCTTAGGGTGAACTCCCTGAAATTCAGAACCATCTTTTTCTAATTTCTGTTTCCTGATACAGACTTTTAAAACTTTATAAGAAACGCTATAAATTACTTTTGGTACTTAGGAATAATAATTAATCAGTTGCCGATTCCATATAGCAAATGGATCATGAAAAAAAGTTTGAGTACGGGGATATAGGTAACTCAAATTTTTTGTACGCTGTTTTGTGGAGTTCATGCACAATATATTTTTTTTCCAAAAGTTATTGAGTCTAAAGTAAATTTCTAAACCTTTATAAAATTACCTAGATAAAAACTTATATTTTTATGGTAAAGTTTAATAAAATAAATAATATTTTTATACACAAATGCAAATTTTCACATATCTCTTTTTTCAAAAAATATCCTGACCGAAAATATTTATTTAGTTTTCTTGAATCAGTCTCTTCTTATTTAAAAATATTAAATAGTTCTCCCAAAAAACCGACCTATAGCTAAATTTCTTCGTTATACTTTCACATATTTAAGCGTTAGTTAGCAAGTTTATTGAGTGGAAATTCAAAGTAAAAATATTAAATTGTGCCTTCTATTAAAGTCTTAGTTCCGACACCTTTCGGGTTGTAGCATTTCAATCTATGCTAAAAAAGTTTTTCATGTTTTAGCCAAAGGTTATGAGCTTAAGATCAGTATCGAAAGATTTAGTGGTTTTGAATCCTACCATCAGTCATATATCAGAGTAAACTTATAAATACAGTCAGTGATAGTTATGGGGATTTTTGATTTTTTGAACAAGAAAAAAGATTCAATTGGCTCTTTAATAACAAAGTCTGACATTAATTGTCCTCAAGTCAAAGAGAATCTTATTGAAAAAAGTCTTACACCCTATTTTGAGATTGGTTCACATTTTGATTCCACCAGTGATAAATAGTGTCGTTTTTGTAATCAAAGCGGAACGGGGGGCAGATTAAGATTGCATCAAAATAGCTATAAATTAGGTTTATTTTTTATAGAGCGGTAAGTAATCAATAAGTTATACTAATTAATTAATATTATACTAATTATTAATATTTGATGTGAGTTAATTAAAATTTAATCCTTAAGTATGAAATTAACACTTTATCGTATAAGAAAAGTGGTTTTATAGTCACTTAACAAAATTTATACACTGATCCTAAAATTAGAGACGAAACATGAAAATTACGGAAAAAGCTGGAAAAAGGAAACTTGAGATAAGTTTTTAAGTTGTTTTCAGTGCTTTCCTTCGTTCAACTTTAAATTCTAAAAGTAGTAGGAAGATGTGTGCACTTGATGATAAATTAATTTTTCTAAGATAGCGAAGTTTTATTTTTTATTCGAGGACTACAAGCTTAAAAAACAAAATTTAGGAAATTTTGTAATAATTAATAAATAATAATTAATATTTATACATACTCAATCATAATAATATATATTGAAATCGATTTGAATCCCAAACTAATGTGCAAGAGATGGATGAAAATGGAAAAAAGCGGAAACCTTAAAGAAATCGGATTTCTTCTTAAAAAATTCACAAATGCTCATGGAATTTCAGGTTCTGAAGATAATATCCGTGATCTCCTTGAAATGGAGATAGAACCCTATGTAGACACTATCCGGAGAGATATCATGGGGAATCTTATAGCTACTAAAAAAGGAGACAGACCTTCTGTAATGCTTGCTGCTCACATGGACGAAATCGGGCTCATGATCAAGTATATTGATGATAACGGATTTCTCCGTTTTGTAGAGATTGGAGGATGGTTTGACCAGACACTCCTCAGCCAGAGAGTTATAGTTCATGGCAAGAAAGGCTCAATTCCAGGAGTAATTGGTTCTAAGCCTCCCCATTTGATGAAAGAAGATGACAGGAAAAAGCCTGTGAAAATGGAGGATATGTTTATTGATATCGGAGCGAATGACAGGGATGATGCTGAAAAAATTGGAATCGAGATCGGTACGCCAGTTAGTATTGACCGGGAATTTATGCCTCTAGCAAACGGTAAAGTCACTTCCAAAGCTTTTGACGATCGTGTGGGAGTTGTAATTCTCATAGAGGTTATGAAACAGCTTTCTAAGCATAAAATTGAAGCAAATATCTATGCTGTAGGTACTGTTCAGGAGGAAGTAGGACTGAAGGGAGCAAAAATCTCTGCTTTTGGGCTTGTCCCTAACTTGGCTCTCGCTCTTGATACAACTGTTCCTGGAGATTATCCGGGCATCAGCAAAACAGATTCTTCCCTTGAAGTCGGGAAAGGGCCTGTAATTAACGTAGCCGATGCGTCTGGAAGAGGCCTTATAGCCCATCCTCAGGTTCTTAAGTGGTTGAGGGATACTGCAGCCGAAAATAAGATTTCATATCAGTTGAACGTTGGTTCTGGGGGGACTACTGATGCTACATCGATACACCTCACAAAAGAAGGTATTCCCACAGGCACTGTTAGTATAGCCACCAGGTATGTTCATTCCCCAGTTGAGGTTCTGGATATCTCAGACGTAGAAGCAAGTATCTTGTTGATTGTAAAAGCAATAGAAAATGTTAGCAGATATTTTTGATCCACTTCCCGCAGAGTTACAAAAATGCCATCTAGTTTCTCAATATTGATCGTAGTTTAAAAATTAATCTAACCTTTAATGAATAATCGTTGGTAAATAGGTACACAAATTGTACATATGTGTACGTCTACTGAGTAGCGTGTCATGATGTTGAAAACAAATTATAAAATAAATTCTGCATCTACTTTGTTTGTTTTTTTATGCGTAGCTGTATTCGTATCTCGTGTATTATCGACCATAGATAGGTAGATGCTTTGTCAATGAATCATAAAGAGAAGCTTAAAAGTCACTTGCCGATTCACCTGCAGCAACATCATATTTTTATGATTTAATTCAATTTTAAAAAACTCCAAAATTTCATTACCATTCTACATAAACGTTGTTTTTGCTATTCACAGATTATACAAAATTTAGAAGCAAGGGAAAAAAACTTTTGTTATTGTCTAAACCATAAAATTTGTATATTATTTCTGCCAATTTAAATTACCAATTCATTGGGCAGTGAAATAGTATAAAAAGGCCAATTTAACATACGTGATTAAAGTCACATTTGAGCTTTCGATGGCAATTCACTAATTTGTTTTTAGAAGTTTTTGAAAGCTAAAATTAGAACAAGCTTTCTACAAAATAACGATACAGTAATACTCAAAAAAAGGTCTGTTGGAGAATACTTTCATTTATTTGATCTTTTTATTAGTAAAGTTTCATACTTGTTTTTAAGCCAATTTCATATTAAGAAAGTATATTATGTTCTTGTATCTATTAAATTGAGAATTTCAATAAATCCCTATATTTTGTCATATGCTTATAAATGGTGCATAAATAACTCGTGAAAATCAGAAGTTTATGAAATTTCCTAATAATATAATGTTATCTAAATATATCTAAAGCATCCATTAAAAAAGAATTTATTTTAATGAAATTAAAATTTTATTTTTTTGCATATTTTCTGGAAAAAATATGTAGTCCTTTATCATCTATTTGCTTTTGTTTCAAAAATGCAAATGGTGCTATTTTCTGGTCTTTTCGTTCCGTATTCCATTGAGGTAATTTAGAACAGATCTTCTTAAATACATGAAAACAACAAATTAGTTCCACTGGAAATTTAATTCTGAAAAAATCAACCACTTAATAACTGACAATTGGATATTTTTACAAATCACATATATTGAAAAAAACAACCGTATTTTAAATTGAAAAATCTTGGAAATGAAAAGTCTTCACTGTAGCAGAATTAATTTTTGCAGGAGACTCTCTGAAAAGAAACTTGAGGTCAGAAGAACCAATGAAAAGAAGCTTATGAAAGAAAGACTCTCCAAAGGAAATTTTTCAATGATCCAGCTCCTGGTAGATGGGTCTCATATTTAAATATCCCAAGGAGAAAGCATTCATCTGGATAACTTATTTACCGCCTTCTAGATAGAGTGGCAAGATGTTTTATATTTTTTTCTGGCAACCAGGCGACTTGCGGTCAGCATCCGGACGTAATTTATCAGAGTAAACTTATTACTGCCGCCAACTTACTAATTGTGGTGATATTCTAACTCTAAAAACTTCAGTTCACTTTATGTGCAGGAAATTCCGCAAGTTTATCTGGAGAAATGGGGAGCAAAAGAGAGGCTTAGCTTATAGTTGATGACCATTTAGAACCTTCCCACTATATACACTCCCCACAGATAATATGGCATATATAGAGGAGATATATAAGTGTTCTTGAACTCCAAACAAACGCGGCGAAGAATTCGCAAATTAATAATTAAAATAATTATTTTTCATATTTTAAGAGTAAGTTTCGGAGAGAAAAAGCTGCAATGTTGATCAATTTTGATACTCATCAGGAGATTATTTAAATACTAGCTGTGATACTTCAACTCTATTAGTATAGTTCAATTAACAGGCTGGAAGTATTTTCTGAGGTAGTATCAAAATAATTGCAGCAAATAATTGGTGATGTTTATGAAAAGAAGGGCCTGGAAATTCGGAGACAACGTAGATACAGATGCAATAATATCAGGAAGATACCTGGTTTTCAATACTCAGGAAGATCTTGCAAAGCATACATTTGAAGGAGTACGCTCAGAATTTGCAAAAAATGTTCATGAGAATGATATCGTGGTCGCTGGAAGTAATTTTGGATGCGGATCCTCTCGCGAGCATGCGCCACTAGCCCTTAAAGGTTTGAAGATAAACTGTGTAATTGCAAAGTCTTTTGCAAGGATTTTTTTTAGGAATTCGATAAATATAGGAGTTCCTGTCCTTGAATGCCCAGACACTGACCGGATCGATGATGGAGATGAGCTTGAGGTAAACCTTTCAACCGGAGTTATTGAAAACAAAACAAAAGGAGAAGCCTACCAAGTAACTCCACTCCCTGATTTCGTTCGAGAAATCGTTGATGTTGGAGGACTTGTGGAATATGCTAGAAAACTTGTCTCTAAGCGCTAAGGAAAGGAAAGCTATCCCGAGCCATACTTCTTAAAAATAGTAAATATAAGTTTGATGATACCGATTTTGATTCAAGAGATACTTATAATCACTGACTGCTTGAAAAATAACAACATAATCATTAGTCTAAAGTTAAATAAAGTAATCTCACATAAATTCACTTTGTGAATCTTAGTCAGTAGGATTATTGATTGTTGTTTAACCCAGGCTGGATAGTCATTAAGATATAATATTTTTCTTGTTTGACAGTTCGTAATAAAATAAGCAAGTTTGCCTGTAAATTCGGAAGGAGCATAAATATGACGCAGTATAAGATTCCGGTTCTCCCAGGTGACGGAATAGGACCAGAAGTCATCTTCGAAGGCAGAAAAGTCATAGATGCAGCCGGTGAAAGATTTGGTTTTGATATAGAATGGATTGAATACCCGCATGGTGGAGACCATTATCTCGAAACAGGAGAATTGATTTCGGAAGAGACCTTAAAAGAATTATCCTGCTATCCTGCCATTTACCTCGGCTCCATTGGAGACCCGAGGATTGCCCCAGGAATTCTTGAGAAGGGAATCTTATTAACTGCACGCTTTTATTTTGATCAGTATGTCAATCTTCGCCCGATAAAGCTCCTAGACGGCGTCTGGACCCCGCTCAAA
>PMJC01000277.1 GCA_003157235.1 Methanosarcina sp. | reverse complement strand
TTGAATCTCGCTTGTTTGAGTGTAAACATTGGAAACCATCCAATTTCCGTATAATTATTTTTAAAGATTTCAGCTTTCAGGACATCAGTGACAAGCTGAGCTCCCAGGCATAACTCGAACACTGATTTTCCTACAGAAATCGTTTCTTCGATAAACTTTTTTTCGTCTCTCAGCCATGGGTATTTTTCATACTCATAAATATTCATCAGTCCACCCATAATTATAAGAAGATCGAAGTTATCCAGACTAGGAAAGATATCATCTGTGTATAAATGTATACTAGAAAAGGAGTGTCTTTTTTTTGCTCCATTAAGCGATAGTTCCAATAGTTTCAAATTCAACATGCTGGATGTAATGGATTTTCATGTATTATTTATCCTATTTAATGAATTTTTGAATTAATATTCTACTAATTATTTATCTTCTTTAAATTATTGGGAAAAAAGGGTATGTAGAAATATGGTAGTGTCATGAATTTGCTGTAAATTCGAAGTCAAATTTTTGTGTACTGTGTATCGTTGAGTTCTTCAGATATGATATTTCTCTACTCAATAATTTTTTGAGATTTATGATTTCACAAAAAATCAAACATGCTACCGAAATTATTTTGAGTTTCAGGTACAATAGCCCTAAAAGAAGGGATTTTATCCCAAAATAATAGTGGCCAAATAGGCAACAAATTCTAAATTGATATATATCTGCAGAATGTCGATTGGCCACTATTTCTGCCAATTAAAATTACTAATTCATTTGGTAGTGGGATTGCCTAAAAACAAATTCAACATCCGTGATTAAAGTCACATTTGAGCTTTCATGGCAATTTACCGATTCGTTTTTAGGCGGCTTTGGAAATCAAAATTAGGACAAATTTCCTGTCCAAAACAACAATGGAACCAAGGTTCAATAAAAGAGTAAGGGGAAAAAATACTTTCATTTATTTGAGCTTCTTATTCGAAAAATTTAATATTCATTTTAGAACCGAATCAATAAATTATTTAGTCGAATACAAATATATATATATTAATGTATTCATAACCTTAGTGAGTAATTAACATTAATAATAGTTAAATGAGGTAACAAATAATGAAATTAAGTGCACGCAATGTCTTTAAAGGCAAGGTTAAAAAAGTTGAATCTGGAATGATCAATTCGGAAATTGTAATCGAACTACCTAGTGGAACAGAAATAATTTCTATCATCACAAAAACATCAGCTGAAAACCTGAATCTAAAAGAAGGAAGCGAGGCATATGCGGTAATCAAGGCCTCAAATGTGATGATAGCAATAGATTAATCGCTTTATTTCCATTCTTTTCATTGCACCAGATAATTAATACCAGGACCGTTTATTAAATTTCCCATAAGTGTCACTAAAAGACGACTAATTAGGACTCACGTAGTTGAACTTCAGTTGCAGTCGGTCAAGATACAATCTGTGAGAAACGTGTTACTTTTGCTGCGTTTTCTGTAAACATATAAATATAGATCAAGGTGAATGGATTATTGCAGTAGTCATTTTAATGTTAACAATTTCCTTAACCGAATAAATCTAAAGTTCCAAGACAAATTTTTTTGCTTCCTAAATATTATTTATTAATGTCTTTTTAAAAAGCATTTAATCCTCTCATGAACCATACAAAGACCGTGCTCCAACACTATATAAATCATTTCAAGTATATTATGTTAGTACCCCAATAAGTTATCCGACAAGAGCAGGAAATACTAGAAGAGTATTGGATCACAATTATATCAAGTAATGGCTTGTAGAAAACCTATCAAAATCAGCGTATGAGGCTAAAAATGAGTAAGTAAATATAGATCAGGCTATTTAGTTCAATTTAATGAAGATTCTTCATTTCAGAAGATTTCTATAGAGCCAAAGTAACATAATCAAATTTGATTTCTATGTTAGACCAGATATGGTTTCCATTATATCTTACATTTTGGATAGCACTCGTATCATCCCTTCTAGTATTGTGCAGTGGCGTAATCATAGCTTACATATTTGCGAGACGTGATTTCCGGGGAAAAAAGCTTGCAGAGGTATTGATAACACTTCCTCTAGTCCTTCCACCTACAGTAATTGGCTATCTTTTGATTCTTCTGATGGGGAAAAACGGATTTATTGGACACATGATTTACAACGTTCTNNGTGGATAAGGAACTTGAATATGCAGCCTATATCCTTGGAAGAAGTGAGATTGAGACTGCGCTAGTAATAACATTGCCTCTTGCAAAAAGAGGCATACTAGCAGGACTGGTACTAAGTTTTGCAAGGTCTATTGGAGAATTTGGAGCAACCCTTATGCTGGCAGGAAATATCCAGGGAAAAACAAATACAATGTCGATTTCAATATACAACGCTTTTCAGTCAGGCAATGACGAACTTGCTAAAGTACTTGTATTGATCCTAATTCTTATGTCCCTACTGGCTATTACTCTAACAGGAAGATTCATAGGAAAATTAGAGGCATGAGGAACTTGGGCGTTAAAGTTGACATCAAAAAATCGTATAACAAAGCTGAAATCAATGGGAAAAAAAGTACTAAGAAAGCTTTTATGTTAGATATCAACTTTGAAATGGAAAACGAGCTTGTTGTACTTTTTGGTCCTTCAGGATCAGGAAAGACCACATTGTTTAAATGTATTTCTGGAATCATAGAGCCTGATAATGGAATCATAGTTGTGGGAAGTAACGTTTATTGCGACAAAGACAAAAAAATTAATATTCCTATCCAGAAGCGCAACCTTGGCTATGTTTTCCAGAACGATACACTTTTCCCCCACATGAACGTTAGAAAAAACATAGAATGTGGCCTCAAAAGTTTGGAAAAAGAAAACAGGGAAACAAGGTTTATGGAAGTTCTGGACCTTCTCCATATCGAAGAATTAGAAACCCGTTACCCAGCACAACTTTCAGGTGGACAGAAACAGAGAGTTGCTCTGGCAAGAGCTCTTGCTCCCAAACCCGAAATTCTACTTTTGGATGAACCCTTTTCTGCACTTGACACTGAAATAAGAACCAAACTTGCAAAAAAAATAAAAACTTTACAAAATAAGATTAGAATACCTTTGTTGTTCATAACTCACAACCTTGAAGAAGCTTTCCTACTGGCCTCCAAAATTCTTGTATTACATGGAGGAAAGGCACAGCAATTCGGAACTCCAGAAGAAATATTTTATAATCCCCAAAACCGGCATGTTGCAGAGATATTTGGCGTGTCAAATATTTTTGATGATGCTTATGTTAAGGAGCAGGATGAAGAATCGAGAAGCACGATATTGAAGAGTGGAAGCATGCAAATAACGGTAAAGTATCTGAATTGTAGGGTAAGGGACGAAGTTTGCTGGGGGATCCATCCTGAAAACATAACTCTTCTTTCGCCTGAGTCCGGTTTTGAGGATCAGAATGAAAACCTGTATTTAGCATCCATCAACAGTATAATTAATAAAGGACCGAAAAAACGAATTACACTTAAGCTTGTCAAACATAATAAAATTTTGAATGTAGAAGTACCTGCACAATTTATTGATCCCCTTAAGCTGCATGCAAATGATTCATGCCTGGTAAAATTGGAAATGAGTAAAGTAGTAGCATTCTATTGTTTTTAACTCCAAAAATAATAAATCGTGTTGTGAATGGAAATATTGGTTGTTCCAAATTATATGATTGATGTTTTCAATGACTTAAGTTATGCCCGATTAGCTGGTTGATATTTTCATCGTAGAATGCACTTTGTTCAAATGTACTTGTTTTCTAAACTTACCTGAAACCAAAAACTACATCATACAGATAATGAGATAACATCAATTCGGGTTCCGTTGCAAAAATAATATTTCTGCAATTTGACACTATAATTTTCACCTTTATGTGTCATTTCTTTCTAATGAAAATGATTAA
>PMJC01000349.1 GCA_003157235.1 Methanosarcina sp. | reverse complement strand
TTATCGTTTCCCTTTCTATATAACAATATCATTGCCATATAAATATTCAAGTTATAGTAAATGAATTAAGAATAAGCCGTTAGGCTTTGGAAATATGTGTTAAAGACCAGTCAAGATCACACTCTACTTACCAATCCTTAGCCAATTTAATGCTCACTGTCGAGACTTTGTATATAGAAAGGGGTAGTTGTAGGGATATTTCAGAATAGCCGTTCGATTTTATAATTCTTTAGAATTCCAGATTCAACTTTTATGTTACCGTTGGCAATTCCTTCAATTATATCATTACCTATCCTAATTTCAGAGTGTTTCCGGATTGAATCTGGGAATTGTTGGCAGTATGACAGATTTATCTTTAGTTTTTTGAAGATCTTAAGCTCATTTTTGCAGAGGGATATCAGCAGATCAGACCCGATTCCACACAGACCAATCTTGCTGACTATGTCAATGGCATATTTCAGGATATAACAGATTAGTTCTTCTTCTTTCTTGGTTAATCTTTCTTCAGATAAGTTACTCCATTCTATATCCTGTGATACGCAGTATATTACAGTAATAAATTATCACCTGCAAGACAGTAATAAATCTTTATTTATATTGATTGTGATGTTAAAATCCCAAACATTACATGTAGTAACATTTGCTAAGGTTTAAATTAGGGTCTAACTCGATTTGTAGCCACTCCAACGCCCACAGTGCCCTCTGTAGATAAATAAAAGACTCAATTAGTATTCTGGAGCTAGTTTATTAATGAGCATTAGATCTCTTACTAATTTCCTGCTTGATCATTTTTTAACTGAACTTTACCAGCGTAGCCGACGCCAGTAAGATATGGATAAAAAATGTGCTGTAAAGTCCGCTGGAATAGAAAAATTTATAGGTTCGACGCTAGTTGAAAAATCAAATCCTCTGCGGCCTTCACAGAACTAAATATGGAATTATCAAAACAAGGAATTCTACCACGTCAGACTTTCCGATTGTTTTTATATAAAATCACTTAAATATTTTAAAGAAGATAATTATATATAGAATTAATGTAATTTACCAACTCATCATATGGTTAAAACTTTAAACTCTACTCTTCTCACAATCTGTCGACATTTTTTTCTCTATATATTCTTTAAGCGTTTTTTTTGGCTCTGAAAGCTTAGAAATACTAATTTGTAAGGGAAATTGTTGTTCTAAAATGAAAGTGTTGAAGATTAGCATATATAATATTTTATGGAATCAGGATGCTCTATCCGTTGCCTATCGACCTAGTCTGCTATATCTTCATTATAGAATCCATTCATTTAATGATTATTACTTTCAATTCGCTATATCACTTTATTAATAAAAAGTCCACATTTGTTGTATATATTGAACAATCTGGGAACTTAATATTTAGGAACTTCATTTAATTGTTACTGACGGTCATCAATGAAATCAAGTTCAGTCAATGATAGCTATTTATCTACAAGAATGCGTAAATGCGTGAAGTTATTTTCCCTGACACATTGTCCAAAGAAGAGCAAAAACTTTCAAATTAGTTTGTTCATAGAGAATTTCGACAAATCCCTAAATTTCGTCATATGCTTATAAATGAGATATTAATAATTCGTGAAAATCAGAGATTTATCGAAATCCTCTATAGTCTATGTTATCTACATATCCTTTAGACTTCAAATTATAGAATGCAATACTTAAATGAATATTTAACTGATTCAACTTAGACAAAAAGAATCCGAGAGAAGGAAAATGAAAAATATCATTATTAAAGGGGCACGGGAACACAATCTGAAAAATTTTACAGTCCAGCTCCCGCGGGATAGATTTATTGTTATTACAGGCGTCTCAGGTTCTGGAAAATCCACCCTGGCTTTTGACACTATCTATGCAGAAGGACAGCGTCGCTATGTGGAATCACTCTCAGCTTATGCACGTCAGTTTCTTGGCCTCATGAACAAGCCGGATGTGGACAGTATTGAAGGGCTATCCCCGGCAATTTCCATAGAACAGAAAACAACATCCAAAAATCCTCGAAGTACAGTTGGAACAGTTACTGAAATCTATGATTATATGAGGCTGCTTTTTGCCAGAGTCGGAACTCCTTACTGTCCGGTTCACAATATCATAATTGAATCTCAATCACCTGATAAAATTGCAGATAGTATCAGCAAAGAATATGAAAGTATTGTCACCATCCTCGCACCTATAATTCGCCAAAAGAAAGGTACTTATCAACAACTATTAAGGGAACTGAATGGAGAAGGCTTTACCAGGGTTCGTGTAAATGGGGAAATTTACAGAATCGATGACAAGATTGTTCTCGATCGCTACAAAAAACATGATATTGAAGTAGTAGTTGACCGTATAAACCCTGTCGAAGATCGTTCTAGGCTTTTTGAGGCCTGTGAAATTGCCCTCGAAAAGGCTGAAGGGCTCTTAATTGCGGTTAATTCAGAAGGAAGAACCCACCTTTATTCATCAAATATGTCCTGTCCAGTATGTGATATGGCCTTTGAAGAACTTCAGCCCAGGATGTTTTCTTTTAACAGTCCTTTCGGGGCATGTGAAGCGTGCAATGGACTCGGGATCAAAATGGAATTCGATCCTGATCTGATTATTCCAGATCAGACTCTCTGTCTTGCAGATGGAGCCGTGGCCCTGTACAAAAATTACCTGGACAGCTTCCGAAGCCAGCATCTGGCAACCGTGGCAAAGCATTTTGATTTTGATATTTTTACTCCTCTTGTTGCTCTTTCAGAAAAGCAATACAAAGCTCTGATGAACGGCTCAGATGAACGCATTCATTTCAGTATGAGCATGAAGAACGGGGATGCTCAGTGGTCTCATAAAGGAACCTGGGAGGGACTTCTCCCTCAGGCTGAACGTTTATACAGCCAGACCAAGTCCGAGTACAGGCGAAAAGAACTTGAAAAATTCATGCAAGTTCGGCTATGCCCTAGATGTGAAGGAAAGCGCCTGAATGAAAAAGTGCTTGCAGTAAAGCTTGGAAATAAATCCATTGTAGATGTAACAGATCTTTCAATAGTAGAATGTATCCATTTTTTCGAGATCCTGGAGCTCTCGGAAAAGAAGGAAGAGATCGCAAAGCAGGTTTTGAAAGAAATTCATTCTCGGCTTGGGTTCCTAAAACATGTAGGCCTTGGTTACCTCACTCTATCCAGGAGTGCAGGGACCCTCGCCGGAGGAGAAGCTCAACGCATCCGGCTAGCTACGCAGATTGGATCTAACCTCATGGGTGTGCTCTACGTGCTTGACGAGCCGTCTATAGGGCTGCACCAGCGGGACAATGAATTGCTTATCCAGACTCTCCGGACACTACGAGATCTTGGGAACACACTGATAGTTGTGGAGCACGATGAAGACACTATTCGAGCTGCTGATCACGTTCTAGATATCGGGCCTGGAGCAGGCATTCATGGGGGCTATGTAGTAGCTGAAGGTACGCCTAAGGAGATCGAAAAGAATCCAGAGTCTCTAACAGGTCAGTACCTTTCCGGAGAAAGACAGATATATGTTCCGGCTCTCCGCCGACGGAGTGATGCGTTCATCCGGCTTAAAGGTTGCCGGGCAAACAACCTCAAGAATATAGATGTGAACATTCCAATAGGAATTTTGACTGTTGTTACAGGCGTTTCTGGGTCAGGAAAATCCACTCTCATTTATGATACACTGTATAAAGCCCTGATGAAAAAGATATATAATTCAAGTGTAACACCTGGGAACTATGAAAATTTAAATTTTGATTCTGAGATTGACAAAGTAATTGTTATTGACCAGAGTCCAATTGGTAGAACTCCACGCTCGAATCCCGCAACCTATACAAAGGTTTTTGATGCTATCAGGCAGGCCTTTGCCGAAACGAAGGAATCCAGAATCCGGGGTTACAAAAGTGGGCGTTTTTCTTTCAACGTAAAGGGAGGACGCTGTGAGGCTTGCCAGGGAGACGGACTGATAAAAATTGAAATGAACTTCCTGCCTGATGTGTATATAGAGTGTGAGGAATGTAAAGGTACACGTTACAACCGTGAAACCCTAGAAGTACAGTATAGGAGCAAATCGATTGCAGAAGTTCTGAATATGACAGTAGAAGAAGCTTCAGAGCATTTTAAAAATATCCCTGGGATTAAAGGTAAGCTTGATACCTTAACAAGGGTAGGGCTTGGTTATATCAAACTTGGCCAAAGTTCAACAACCCTTTCTGGAGGGGAAGCCCAGCGAATCAAGCTTACAAGAGAGCTCTCCAAAAAGGGCACTGGAATGACAATTTATCTTCTTGATGAACCCACTACAGGGTTGCATTTTCATGATGTTCAAAAATTGATTTCGGTTCTCAATGACCTAGTTGCAAAAAAGAATACCGTAGTCGTAATCGAGCATAACTTAGACGTGATTAAATCAGCAGATTATATAATTGATCTTGGTCCTGAAGGCGGAAATGCGGGCGGAGAAATTATTGCTACAGGAACGCCTGAGGAAGTTTCCGTGGTTAAAGGGAGTCATACTGCATGTTTCCTTGCTACCAGGCTTTCAAGAGAAGCCTCATATTTGAAAATATTGGGATCAGAGACCATTGAGGCAATTTCTGAAGAGGAGTACCCTTTTGATACTTATTCTGAAGAATTTGAAGACGAGATTAATGAAAATTCTAAAGGCTTTGAAGAAAAATCTCAAAAATTCAAACACAGGCCAGCAAAAGTATTATGAGGGGTCAATAATTTGACAAATTCTCTGGGATTTTTTAAAACTTAAATGAATGAGGTTTGAAGATGATTGATCTAAAGTCTCTTCCTCACCTGCCTGGATGCTATCTTTTCAAGAATGAAGATGGTGCTGTAATGTACATAGGTAAGGCAAAAGATCTTAAAAAAAGGGTGAGCAACTATTTCCAGAAACGAGATCTTGACCCGAAAACAGAAAGTCTTGTGCAGGCAACCAGAAACCTTGATTTCATTGTTACAAATACTGAAGTAGAAGCCTTCCTACTGGAAAATACTCTGATTAAGAAACACTTGCCAAGGTATAATATCGCACTCAAGGATTCTAAAAGATACGCCTGCATCCATTTAACCGAAGAAAAATTTCCGAGGATCAGGCTTGCCAGGAAGAAAATAGAAAGTGGAAATTTCTTTGGGCCCTTTGTTTCTGCAAGGGAAAGAGATTACATTTTTGCGGTTGTAAGAAAGACATTCCAGCTAAGGACCTGTAAAAAAATGCCGATTCGTGCCTGTCTCAGATATCACATCGGAACATGTAGCGGCCCATGTATAGGAAGAATCTCCTCAGAAGAATACGAAAATAAAGTAAAAAGGGCTGCTGATATCCTGAAAGGCAATATCAGAGAGCTTATTGAGTCCATGGAAAAGGAAATGAAAGATCTAGCTGCAAAGCAACAATTCGAGCAGGCTATGATCCTCAGAAATGAGGTCTCAGCCCTTGAGAACCTCAATGAAAAACAAAATATGGAGAGGCAGAAGAAGCATAATGAGGACATCCTAAACTATATTATCAGAAATGGTAACATCTATCTCATGCTCTTCAAGGTCTATAGAGGCACGCTTGAAGATAAGCAAGACTATGTTTTTTCCTTTGGGGAAAATTTCCTGGAAGAGTTTCTGGTACAGTATTATTCTGAGAATGATCCGCCTGAAGAACTGATCTTGCCTGAGCTTCTCGACGAATCTCTTGTAGATTTTTTATCACAGGTTAAAGGAAAAAGGGTTAAAATTTCGGTTCCTAAACAGGGCGAAAAAAAAGAATTACTCGATCTTGCCCTGAAGAATGTTGAGATAGGATTTTTCGGAGATCAGCATAAACTAGAAGCTCTGCAGAGTAAGCTTTTTCTGCCTCAGCTTCCGAATATTATTGAATGTTTCGATATCTCGCATCTCTCAGGTACGGCTACTGTAGGCTCCATGGTACAGTTCCGGGGAGGTCGGCCTGACAAACATAATTACCGCCGCTTCAAAATAGAAAGTGTGGAAGGAATTGATGACTTTGCTTCCATTGCCGAGGTTGTTCGTAGGCGATACTCCCGCCTGCTTGAGGATAAACATGACATGCCTGAATTAATTATTATAGATGGGGGAAAAGGACAGCTTTTTTCAGCTTTCCAGGAACTTAAAAGGCTGAAAATTAGGATTCCAATCATTTCCATTGCCAAACGGAAAGAAGAAATCTATGTACCTGGATTTAAGGCTCCTCTTCACATCAAAAGAGACGAAAAGGCTTCCCTCTTTATCCAAGAGATTAGGGATGAGGCCCATAGATTTGCAATCAACTATAACCGCCTGTTGAGGCAAAAATCATTAATCCAGTAATTGTAGATATGTTTCTCTATTTGATTTTTCAACATATTGGAGACTTTTTTTCATTTTTTGGGATCACAAAAATTCATTTTAATTTCCCAAATTCTGCGATGTAAAAAGTCATAAATCCAGTAAATAATAAAATGTTTCGAATTTAAGGTCTTGATTTTATGGAATTTTCGCATCAAGAATACGAATCATCATCCGAGCTATCATCCCAAAAATCATCCAAAAAATCATCAGAAAAAAAATACGAAACAATACACGATGTACAATATCTTGACAGCCCACAGTTCAAGTTGGTTTCCTATTTTGAGCCCAGGGGTTCACAGCCGCAGGCGATAGAAAAACTTTTGACAGGGCTGACGAAAAATGAGCATTTTCAGACTCTTATCGGGGTAACAGGATCCGGGAAAACTTACACAATTGCAAATGTCATAAACCATTTCAGGAAACCAACCCTTGTAATTGCTCATAATAAGACCCTCGCTGCACAGCTTTATAACGAGTTCAGGGAATTTTTTCCTGAGAATAGGGTGGAGTATTTTGTCTCATATTATGATTACTATCAGCCTGAGTCATACCTTCCAGCGAAGGATCAATACATTGAAAAAGATGCCCAGATAAATCCAAAAATCGAGCAGATGCGCCTTGCTACCACAGCTTCTCTGATGTCTCGCCAGGACGTTATAGTTGTAGCATCAGTATCCTGCATTTATGGTCTTGGAAATCCGAAAAACTTCCAGGAAATGGGATTTGAACTGAAAGTTGGAGATAAGGTTCAAAGAAAAGAAATTCTGCAAAAGCTCATTGAAATCCAGTTTGAGCGTAATGACCTCGAGCTCATGCCAGGACGCTTCAGGGTAAAAGGGGATGTTATTGACATCATCCCAGGGTACTTTGATAATATCATCAAGGTTGAACTATTCGGAGATGAGGTTGATCGAATTTCTGAAGTAGATAAGCAGACAGGACAGAGAACTGAAAACTTGGATTATTTCTTTGTTTATCCTGCCAAACATTATGTAATTCCAGAGGAGGAGCAAAAAATTGCAATTCAGTACATCCTAAAGGAGCTTGAAGAAAGACTACCACAACTCGGGTTGCTTGAATCTCACAGGCTAAAGCAGCGTACTCTTTATGATATGGAAATGATAGAGGAAACCGGGAGCTGTAAGGGAATTGAGAACTATTCAAGGCATTTTGACCACCGCCAGCCCGGAGAGAAACCTTTCTGCCTCCTTAATTATTTCCCTGAAGATTTTCTCCTTGTCATTGACGAGAGCCACCAGACCATTCCACAGCTTCACGGGATGTATAATGGAGACAAATCTCGGAAAAAGAGCCTGGTAGACTATGGCTTCAGGCTTCCAAGCGCCTATGACGACCGGCCCCTGAGGTTTGATGAATTCGAACAGTATATGAGAAATGTGATTTTCGTTTCCGCTACTCCCGCGGATTACGAACTAAAGTGTTCATCCCAGGTGGTGGAACAGATAATAAGGCCAACGGGTCTTGTTGATCCTGAAGTAGAGATTCGCCCTCTCAAAGGCCAGGTCAGAGATGTTATGCAGGAAATCCGGAAAATAGTAAATAGGGGAGATCGAGCCCTTGTAACCACCCTGACTAAAAAACTTGCTGAGGAACTTACTGAATTCCTTGCTAAAAATGATATTAGAGCTCGTTATCTGCATTCTGATATCAAGACAATAGAGCGAACTGAAATCATCCGAGAACTTCGTCTTGGCAAATTCGATGTCCTTGTGGGTATCAATCTGCTCAGAGAGGGCCTTGACATCCCAGAAGTAGGTTTTATCGGTATCCTAGATGCAGATAAAGAAGGTTTTTTGAGGAACTCAAAAAGTCTCATCCAGATAATAGGCCGTGCAGCTCGAAACGCCAATTCAAAGGTTGTCCTCTATGCAGACAATATGACCGATTCCATCAAAAAAGCAGTTAACGAAACCGAGCGTCGCCGCTCAATTCAGATAGCTTACAATAAAGAACACAGCATAGTACCGACAACTATCTGCAAACCCATTAGAGAAAAAGTAGTGGATATAACTGATATCAAACATATCCCTAAAACTGATATACCGAATGTCATCATCGAGCTCGATATTGAAATGAGGGAGGCAGCTGAAAAGTTGGACTTTGAGCGTGCAATTCAGGTAAGAGAATTAATAAAAAAATTTAAAAACGAAATAGAAAAGAATTGAGAAATTGTGATCATTTTTTTCCTTTTTTATCCCAATTTGACAACTTGATTTTTATGTTGGAAGGATATCTTCATTTTTGGAGACATAAGTGAGTAATATTATAGTTTTCAAATTATTGGTGGTTTACTTGAGTTATTGATCACCGGAAAATAAATTATATTTCTTAAATTTTTATAAATATAGGTAGAGTATTTTGATTTCGATTTTCAACAACTCATGGACCTGATCAAATTTTTATTATTGAATTTGGCATATTGTATGCTAACAGAACTAAATATCAAAATAGTGTCAATGGAGAATTACATACCCCAGTTTGTCGATTTAAATTTTCCCACTTTTTGATATAAATTTCACTCAATATTCGACTTTGTACCTAAAGTCTAATTCCTACACCTAAAGTCTGGCTGAAATGAAACTTTAGGTGCAAAGCTTCAATATTCAAAAAATTCACTCAAAAAAATGTGAAATTCTTCGAATAACAGGCTCTAAATCAAAAGTTCGGTTTCTCATTCCACTGAAAGCACAGATTATGTTCACGCCACAGATTTGTATATATATTAATTATTCAAAATCAACTACTTTCATTTTCTTATATGCTCATTTTCTTCCTTGTTTCCCTGATTCTTCAATATAGTTTTTAATTACATCGGAATTTGTACCATAATTCATAGTTCCAATATATTCTGCATCAACCCACAGTTCACAATCCTTTAACTGTTTTTTAATCTTATATATTCTTTAAAGATTTTTCCTTTTGTGATGCTTTTTATAATCTGCATCATTTTTGGAGGAGAATATTTTGATTCAGATCCTACGAAAAGAAGTACATTGTAATCATTAATACCGATTGCATCAAACTCAAAACAGTACATTTTACAACTTAAATTGACTCGTAATTATTGTGGGCAAGAATTTTAATCGAAATTTGATTTTCAAACCTGTCTAAAAAGTAATCAGTAAGTTACCATAGAAGGATCAAATTTGACTGTGATCATGGATGTAAAATTGGTTTTTTAGGCAATTTCACTGGCCAATAAATTGTTAATTTAATTAGCA
>PMJC01000061.1 GCA_003157235.1 Methanosarcina sp. | reverse complement strand
CCATAATGCGCTCGAATAGAAAGTAAAGGGTGGGGGTGGGTTTTGGCTTGAGCGAAGAATTATCTCAAAAGAGGCTAACAAAGTACGGGTTAAAAGTTGGCAACTACGAGTTCTACAATATAGGAAACACCAATTTAAGCGACCTAAAAAAAAGTAATATCATTCCGAATAAAGATTACAAGGAGTATGGTAAACGAAAGCCTGATGCCTTGTTGGTTGATAGGAGGGATAAGCGCAAAATAAACGTTATTTTAGTAATGGAACATAAGAGCGCTGGAAAATTTATTTTTCCGAAAGAGAAAAAAGAGACCATAGAGCAGTGCAATGACATTTGTCAGGTTCTGAACGCTGAAGTTGGAATCGCTACCGACATCTCTACGTGCATTTGGTTCAACCCACATCAAGATGACTTAAAAAACGACTATCTGGATAGAACCACGAATAAAAAGCGGAGTTATACAATAATACGAGATGAGGGTGGGCTTGATTTTATCAAAGAATTTGTTATTGACCAAGAGCAAGCCGAACCTGAAATATCCAAACTAACCATAAAAACACAAGAGAGCATAAGGAATTTAGANNCCACAGAGCCGACCATCGACCCTACGAACCTAGCCAAACAAATATGGCAAGAAGTTTGGTTCGCCAGTGGTGCGTCGCCAGAAAAATGCCTGTACACTTTTTTAGAGTTATTTATTTTCAAATACTTAAGCGACTTGAATATTCTATCTCTAGATGATAAAGGCAATAAAATAAATTTTCGGGATATATACGCGTTAGAGCCAAATTATGCTTTTAAGAATTACTCTGAAAACGTAAGGCCATATCTAAAAGTCATTTTTCCTGAGGGTGAAGATGGAACCACAATAATAAATGGAACTGTGCTGAATCCAGATATCCCAGAGCATAGCGATGTTTTTTATAAGCTCTTAAAGAGATTTGAAGATTTTGGAGAGTTAAATTATATAGACCCAAAGTTCAAATCCAAAGTTTTTGAAGAGTTCATGAAAGAGGCGATAAGTAAAAAAAATTTGGGACAATATTTCACGCCGCGAAGTATAATTGACGCAATAATAGAGATTTCAGATATCCAATTATTACACGAGGGTTCTGAGATTTGCGACCCCGCGTGTGGTGTAGGTGGCTTCATATTAGAACCAATGAAGGTTAGTGAAAGTGGCGTTAGTTTTTATTATCAAACTCATGGTGCTGAGATACAACCACGCTATAAATTTTATGGGTTTGATAAAGGGTTTGAGAAAGAGGAACAGCTCACAATAATTTTAGCGAAAGCTAACATGCTTATATTCTTATCCGAATTGCTGAGAAATGATAAAACGCTTTTAAATGCGTTCTCAAATTTGGCGAATTCAACATTTAGGCTAGTGAGCAAATCCATACTAGGTTCGTTATCGTTAACGGAAAAAGATAGGTACGATTTGATACTTACAAATCCACCCTATGTCACAAAAGGAAGCAGCATTTACAAACAGGCGATAGCAAACATCAGTGAATTAAGTGAGTTCTATAAAATTAATGCATTTGGCTTAGAGGCATTATTCCTAGAATGGATTGTAAGAAGCGTCAAGCCATCGAGGAAGGCATTTGTCATAATACCAGAAGGTATTCTCAATAATTCAAATGATAAGAAGCTTCGAACTTTTATCAAAGAAGAATGCGTCATTGATGCAATTATTTCACTCCCAATAAACGCTTTTTATCGGAATCCAAAAAAGACGTACATTCTAGCACTAACAAAAAAACACGGCGGAACACCTGAGAAGAGGAAGAGCCAGATACAAAAAGAACCCGTTTTTACTTATCTCGTTAGTAATACTGGCGAAACACTCGACGTAAACCGATTTACAATTGAAGATAACGATTTAACTGAAATGGTGAGTTTATATAACCAATTTAAAGGCGCTAAAAACTCCTTTAGGTACAATTCACTGCGCTGCAAAATACAAGACATCAACAAGTTTGATCCTGAGCAACAATGGTCTGTTGATAGGTGGTGGAGTAAAGAGGAAAAGGTAGAATTAAAGATTGAGGAGATGGAAACCGTCGTTACATTAGAAGAGTTTAAAGTTATTGCACGAGATGTGATTGATGAACTCGAAGGTACATATAAAGAGATTGAGAGTTTATGAATCAAAAAGAGATTTCCTTAGCTGATGCGAACTATTTTGAAATATTTATAGGAACGAGAGTGCTACAGGAGGACGTATTTAATTTAAACGGCGACATTCCAGTTTATAGTGCGAACGTATTCAAACCATTTGGGTACCTAAATAGTTCAAATATAGAAGATTTTTCTTATGATTACCTTCTTTGGGGTATTGATGGTGATTTCAAGTTTAACTTAATTAGAAAAGGAACACGATTTGCCACAACAGACCATTGCGGAGCAATAAAAATAATGGACGACCGCCTTGTTTCAGAGTACTTGCTATATGAATTACGAGTTCAAGGTCATTCACTTGGTTTTGATAGGGGCTTAAGGTCATCTTTGGAAAATATGCGAGAGAAAGTTTCAGTTAACATCCCTATTGATGAACACGATGAATTTGACATAGGAAGGCAAAAAGAAATTGCCGAGAAGAGTGAAAAATTGCAAAGAATCAAAGATGAAGTAAGCTACAAGATAGATGAACTAAGTAGTATGTCCGTTGACATTGAACTTCCAGAAAATAGCAAAACTATACAAATTGATGAATTGTTTGAACTTCCAGCAACCAATTCAAAAATTACCAAGAAATTTTGTAAAGAAAATAAAGGCGAGATTCCTGTCTATGGATGCTCCAAATCGGAAGACGTAGTTTTGGGTTATATCGATAACAACCTTGACGGTGTGAACTATTATCAAGATTCATTGGCTTGGAATAGGAACGGTTCAGTCGGTCACGTCTTTTATCGGAAAGGTATGTTCAGTACAAACGAAGACCATAGAGTTCTAACCCTTAAGGAACATTATGATAGAAAGATAGACCTTTTTTATGTTAAATACGTGCTTGAGAACGAGATTAAAAAAGGTGGTTACGGATTTTCTAATAAACTTGGAAAATCCAAAATGGCTAACATCGAAATTCGCGTTCCAGTGAACGAACAAGGACAAATAGGCATTGAAAGACAGGTTGAACTCAGAAATGAGTACGAAAAAATTAACGAATTAAAACATAGGGTGGTACAACAGCTACAAAACATACAACAAGTTGATGTTGAGATAACTTGAATAAAACGCCACTTTCACATCAAAATTTTCATTCCTATAAGTTTGTTGTTTTAGACTTTTTTAACAGACTGCGGACTTTTTTAACAGAGGGGACTTATTTTACAAAGCCTCGATCCGGNNCGAGTAAAAAAGAATCACAGAAACCAAAGCAGCCAATTAATCAGGTTCAATCAAGCAAAACGCGGTGCATTGGGCGACCGTTACCACAAAAATCATATTTGGGCCATAACATACGAAGAGTATTGTGAGTTAATTAATAAAAACGCAATCTGTGCATATTGTGGGGATTTGCCGAACGGAAAACTACATGGGTTGGACCGAGTAGATAATAACATCGGTTATTTTTTAGATAATGTAGTTCCGTGCTGCAAGCGATGTAATTTTATGAAAAAAGAGTTATCAACAAGTGAATTTTTAGCACATGTTAACAAAATAAGA
>PMJC01000059.1 GCA_003157235.1 Methanosarcina sp. | reverse complement strand
TATTTTCAATATCACCTTCACATTACAATTTTTTTGCACTATTATCCTAACTTACAAGCTTAAGAGTAATAGATAAACGCCTACTAATTTGATTTTAAACAAACTCGCTTTTTTCAGTCTAATTACCTTTTCTGCTTGGAAGGCTAATGATGACCTCAATAAATCAGAAAGTAATCGGAGCACCAGGAGAGAAGAGGCTTTGGTAGATATTCTGGTANNATAGTTACTATGTGGTGCAAATACGTCAAGAGAACAAAAAATCGAATTCCAAAATATTCACATGATCAAATCAAACACTAATTTCATGCCCCATTAACTGTGAAAGCTGCCCAATAATATGGATGATGGAAAGGATTCTCTTCGGGAGATTTTGTGGCCATTTCGAGATAGCATTCCCTATACTGTTCTATGAACTCCTTGCTCTCGCCTTTCCATTCTCTCGAACAGTAGCATTTTTCTATATAACCCGCCACTTGGCTATAAGTAAGATCTCTGACCCAGAGTTGAGCTTCCTGCAATGCCAAGGGAATATCCATTCCGCTGACAACATGATTTGAGTAGAATCGCTCCATCAGTATGGCTGTGGAGATATCCAAAACCGACCAGAGACTGCTTATTACACATGGAACACCCGCAAGCATAAAACCTGCAGGTAATCCAACGAACTCATCGGCACTGCCTATCATAACATCTGTAATACCTGTCTCACAGGCAGAAAGAGTAACTAACCTTGCTGAAGACATATCCACTACGTCATTCTGGAGATCTGCCAGGCTCAGAGTTCGTCTCCCAAACAAGTACAATCCAAACTATGTGGATTGTCCTAGTTTATGTGTGCCATGGCAAGAGAAATGGAAATATTAGTGTAAGCCACATAAGAGAGCTAATCATCTCATAAACTGCCTAACTGAGTTATGTCAGAAGAAAGTGATCTGTAACATCGAATTAAGAAATATAAGGCTCTTTGGTGAGCTCATTTTAATCTGATTTCTCAAATGAAAAAAAATGCATTTTACCAAGAAAATCATCTGCAACAATAGATTCACCATACGGTGAAATGTAGCAGGTTTGAAATGAACTATCCCCTGTAAAATTAGAGACTATTACCCCTTGTTCTAGATCCCATACCTTGAGTGTTTTATCGTTGGCAGCTGAAACTGCATACTTTCCATCAGGTGTGATTGCAACTGCATTCACCCAAACATCATGTCCCTCAAGAGTTCTAATCAACGGTCCTCCTGGTGATTTCAAGAAAGAAGTTATGGGAAGCAATCTGATGTCATCTCGATATCCAGATGCTTGACTTAGCAATGATTGTATTCCATTTTCATAGAAGCAAAGAAATCGTCCTAAGAGCTGTCCTGCAAGCTGAGTTTTATCCTTTACTAATGCATTAATCGATAGTCTAATAGCACCTCGAAGAAGTTCAATCTCTTTCTCATCGGGCAAATAATCGTAATCCTTAAGCAGGGAATCTACATCAGGTCTTTTCACACCATTTTAGTGGACATCCATTCAAAGTTTAAAAGAAGTTTGCGAAGCTCTTCCTTTTTCCCAGCTTTTTTCATATGACATGCAAGATGAAGCAATTCGTAATCATCTATCTGCCTCCAATCTATCTCCTCACAAGAAAGAGCCTTGTTTTGGTAATTTAGATACGATTCTTTTATGAACATCTACTGGATCAATCCAAAATTCTTCTGCTTTCTCTTCGTCGAATAGAAAATCTGTAATAGATTGATGATATAGCCTGTACTGCTTCTGTCCAGAGAGCACTGGATCAAGAAATTACTGCAAATCCATCAAACAGTCAGCTATATCCTGCTTTCCTATTTCGACAAATTGCGCCAGTTGCTCTGCTCTCATTGAAGCTGGGGCCGCGGCCAAAACACCTAAGATCGGGCGATAGTGTGTACGATATAGTCGGATATCCTTGCCCACAGTTCTCTTACTTAAGAAATCGCGGTAGATATCATCTAATCCTTTTGGCAAAGCTTCAAGTGAATCGAACCTATGGACTCCTTCTTCGATGGCGGGCAGTAGCCAGACCAAATAAAGAAAATTACCTTGGCTAGAGATTGCGATCTGATCGATAAACTTTTGAGGCTGCATCTTTTTATCTGCTAATAGTGCTTGCAATGCCTTTTAAGCTTCTAATCTATCGCGTATATATTCCTCAATATCATGCTGATTCTCTTCCCCCCTGCATTAAGCACAAAGTGAGATATATTCTGCTGCTTAAAATAACGTAGCGCAATACTCTTCGGGCGCGAGGTAAGAATGAATCTAACTTGTGAAAGTAATCCTTTTGCGTTTGCTATCAGATCGACTATATTTTATGATCCTTGACACTGTACTGTCTCATCTAGTGCAAAAAGACGAGGTAATAATACCCCCCACCATCGGACGAGAAGACTGCCAAGACACGTGTAACCAGCGGAGATATTGCCTGCTATGATTGGGGGTTCTACCATAAAAAGCTTTGAGAGACTGAGACATAGCGAAGCTGCAAGATGATGATCATGCTGGGAAATATGAAACTAAAATCAAATGTATCAGACAATTCCATGAAGATCACTGCGATTAAGGAAAGGTTAATGAAGATTGAAATTTTAATCAATCATGATTTACATTAGGTAAAACTCAACTGTTGAAAGTGATATCTAAAAGCGGAGATTCTTTTAAATTTTTCACTAATAAGTTTGCTAACTAGGGATTAAATCTCCATAAGTGTTATAGAGTAAAATATGAAATATAAGTGCTTTGAACAAAAAGTTGGATATTGATTCTGGGCATTTGCTATCGGTGCAATCTCAACAGGTATTTTGTTTTTGCTTGGATTTTTTCGGTTAAGCATATGACTATTGTAGAAGCTTTTATAGATTACTCATATGCACTAGATTATCTGTTA
>PMJC01000366.1 GCA_003157235.1 Methanosarcina sp. | reverse complement strand
AATAATCAGGAAAGCTATGACCGACAAGAAATCCTTTCCATAAGAAACCCAGGTATTTTCCTCCCCCTGGGTACTGTTTTCATTTTCATTTGTGTTCATAATCATCCTTTATTCTTTTGATTCTATTCTTCTGTTATTGCATCATTTTTCATTTGACCTTCCCAAATGAATATTTATTTGATCAAATTTATATGCTACAGCCTTTAGATTAATTGATACAAACTTCTGATTATAGATGATTTCGATAAAGTTCAATTTTTGGCTGGTTGTATATAATATATATAAGCAATTTGTTCAAATCGGAGATTTATCAAAATTTTCTGTAAAATATATCATTTACGCAGCTGAATCACATAATTAGTAACGTAAGACATTAAAATATTTAGAATTTATTACTTTTCACAAACTTGAATGTGCTTTATCTGATATCCAATTGTATAAGTCCTATGAGTAATAAGATTAATTATTTATTACAGTACCTCAAGGATTTTTAATCGATAATTTTCAAAAAAATCTCCACTTTTTGGGTCTGATTTAAAGATGTGAATAACATATATGCATTTTTCTCCGGATAAATATAGTAAAGAGAATTTTGATCAACCTCTGATTTTCAAAAGTCATGTTATACAAACCATTTATGAGCCTATGACAAAATTTAGGGGTTTATTGAAATCCTCTGGAAATTCGAAAAGGAATGTGCTGATGAAAAATTGTCTGAACATTAGGTTCAATAATTAAATTTTCATGAAAATAGCATTCCGAAAAAAAATAAAACCATGTCAGAAAAACTTTTNNTCAGGTCCATGGGGTGCTTCATCAATGGTTTCAGTGAGATCCTGTCCTGAATCATGGAGTCCCTGGTGGATGCCACCTTTCCATAAATAACTATCCGAGAGATCATAAATTTTGCCTCTGTAAGCAATATAAACTTTTTCATTTTTCCCATTCAGATCTGCAAGTTCTTCAAGTGTGTATTCATCCATTTCTAGATCTCCATTTTAATTTTAATATTATTTTACTTTTTGTTTATCTGCAGTCTCAGCTGCTATCATACATTCAAGATTTTCAACATTTCATTGACTTCGGTGGTTGGAAGCTGACATTCATAGTTTCTGCATACGTATGCAGTAGCCTTCCCCNNCTCTTCCTTCTGGTCTGAAAACCAGCACCTTGTTAGGGATGAAATAGGTCCAAAGCTCTTCAAGCATATGTCCTGTATCAGCAGCCTCGCGCTTTCCGGCAATTACCACTTCATATGCAGGACCTAACCTGAAGTCAAGGGCTGACAGGAACTGGGTATACCCAGATGGTGTTTTTCGAATCAATTTTGAAAACGCGCGTTCTAGCCCTTCAACTGTATTTTCCAGTTCAAGATCCGCAGTTATTCTGGAAAGCCTAAGAAGATTCGACATTTCTACTGAATTCCCAGATGGTAGAGCTGTGTCCGCAAATTCTTTTGTTCTGAAAATGAGTGATTCACTATCATCAGCAGTAAAGAAGAGTCCACCATGTATAGGATCCCAAAAATGCTCCAGTAGTTCCTTATTTAGACAACGGGCTGCTTTAAGATAGTGTAATTTGAATCCTGCCTCATAAAGTTCAAGGAGTCCATGAATAAAGAATGCGTAGTCATCGACAGTTCCAGAAATACCAGCTTCACCATCTCTATAGCGGTGAAGCAATCTTTTGCCGGGATTATAAAGGGCTTTGAGGATAAAATCAGCAGCTTTCTCAGCAACCTTCAAATATTTTTCCTCACCAAAAGTCTGGAAACCTTTTGCAAGAGCTGCTATCATAAGCCCGTTCCAATCGGTAAGGATCTTATCATCTCTCAAAGGTCTTTTACGTTTGTTTCGGGCTTCCAAAAGTTTCTCTTTAGCTAATTTTACCCGCCGCTCGATTTCATCTGTTGAAACTTTGAGTTCGGCAGCAAAAACGCCAAAAGGTCGGGTCATATAAAGGATATTAGTCCCAATCTTTTTATCATTAACTTCTTCTTCAAAGTTACCTGCTTCTTTCAAATTGAACACGTTTTTGATTAGTTCGGATTCCTCAATACCAAGGACACTCCTGATCTCTTCTAATGTCCAGAGGTAATAAATTCCTTCTTCCCCTTCAACATCTGCATCTTCACCACAGTAAAACCCACCTTCAATGGACGTTAGGTCTCTTAGCACGTAATCCATAGTTCCCATTGCCGTTTCTTTATAAATTTTTTTTCTGGTAACCTGATAGGCTTCTGTATATGCAGCAGCAATAAGAGCTTGATCATATAACATTTTTTCAAAATGGGGGACAATCCACATGTTGTCTGTTGAGTAACGATGGAAACCCGAGCCCAAATTATCCTGGATACCTCCTCTATACATGTTATCCAGAGTAAATTCCACCATGTTTAGTGCCTCAGGGTTCCCCATGCGTCTCCAGTAACGAAGCAAAAAGAATATTTTGTGCGGAGTCGGAAATTTAGGTGCCCTCCCCCAGCTCCCGTATTCATTGTCAAACGATCTCAGCAGTTCATCGTAAGCCTTGTCCATTATTGCTTC
>PMJC01000475.1 GCA_003157235.1 Methanosarcina sp. | reverse complement strand
AATCTCGATCCCTACTGAGTTGATTACCGATTTTATGCCCAGTTCGGTCTTCTGATAAGGTTGAGCTGCAGCGCTGATAACCATTGAAATTGCCAGTGATGTGATGGTTAAAAATTTATTCATTTTTTTAAATGGATTACATTAATTACTTATCCCGAGATACTTTAGTACTATAAATATCTGATTTAAAGGTACAATATTTTAGAGATTATCAAAACTTATTATCGCACCGACATTAATGAGTATTCTCATGCTAAGCGCCGACAGTACATTAATAAAAAAAACAAATTGTTTAGTGGTGATTTAGCGTTTGAATGCAAATTGTATCCTGAAAGATTTTTAAGAGGGAGAAGCTTTGTGTCTTAAAAAAAAAGTGAGTGTGTTATTGACCCCAAGGTCTTAATAGCACACTCACATAAGTAGCATAATCCAGACTGGAGATGTTTTACCAGTCCGGAGTTTGAGTTATAGAGCCGTTATTTTTACGAATTTCGGTGGCAGATATCGGTAACAAATACATTTTTTCCAAAAATGTCCGTTGAAGTAATTTAACCGGAGTATATGTTTTTACCCCTGTAGTCACATCCTTTATGATCTGCATACCGTAAATCGGCCTGTTTTCAACATCAGAAGCAATTTTCCATCTCCGAAGATCCCAGAATCTTTGTTCTTCGAAAGCCATTTCGATCCTCCGTTCATTGTATAATCTTGCTCTTAGGGTTTCCCCTGTAACTGTTGCAGGTAACTCAGGCATGCCAACTCTTGCTCTGACTAATTTTATATATTGTCTGCAGGTAACTTCATCTCCAAGTTCAAACTTGGCTTCTGCATAATTCAGGTAAATTTCAGCTAACCTGTAGATAGGCCATGGCTGGGTATAAGGTTCTTGCCAACTGATAGCCTCCTCAATGCCCGGCATAAATTTTTTAAGAATATAATCACCACGGGGATTGTCCCCACTTTGTAGGTAAGAATCATATCCCCAGGAATTACCATCAGAAGCTATCCACATTTCGTGGAGATCTCCATGATAGTAAGCTCCATCATGAATTACAGTGGCTTCGAGGCGAGGATCGCGATTATCATAAGGCATTTGAGGATTATAACCAGAAGCAGGATTATCTGTTTTAACTCCATTTACCCAGATAAAAGGAGGTTCTCCGTTGGTCATATCATAATCATCAACCAGGTTCTGAGAAGGTCCGTTACTTGCCCACCATCCGCCATAAGCGCCATAGCGGCGACCAAGATTATTCACAGGCGTTTGTTGATAGTTTGTGGATGAGAAAGTTCTGCCCCAAATTAACTCGCTGTTTGCCGTTTTACTGGGCTGATTGAAAAGCTTAGTGTAATCGGGATAAAGCGAATATCCGCTATTTAAAAGGGCTTCAGCTGCATCTGCAGCTTTTTGCCATTTTGTCAGGTCGTGTGAGGGGTTCCAGAGAGGTGACGCAACATATAAATACAAACGGGAACGCATTGCCTTGACAACATCCTGAGTAGCTCTGCCAAAGTCAGCATCACTTGCTGCGTATGTTACAGGTAAATCAGGAAATGCTGCAGTCAGGTCCTCTTCGATAAAGTTAACACAATCATCGAATGTAGCTCTGGTGAAAGAAGTTCCTGTAGCCTGAGTCAAATCATAAGTTGTTGTTATAATAGGTACGCCGCCAAATCTTTTGATAAATTCGAAATAAATGTATGCCCGTAAAAATCTTGCTTCGGCTACCAATCTTGACTTATTCGTGATGTCCAAAGTGGTAGTTCCCATTTTATCGAGAAAGACATTAATCTTTCTGACGTATTGCCATCCGGTAGCCCAGTAATATATATTGCCGCCCTTGTGCCATTGAGTGTTCTCAACATCGGTAATATTATCAGCAGTAACAGAACCATTGGGAATTATACCAGGACCAAATGTTATACTACAATATGCTTCATCGGTTGTTTTTGATTGCATGTTTATTATATGGCCGTGCATAATACAATTGTATAATTCAGTGTGATAAGCATCTATCAGTTTTTCATCAGCCCATACAGCATCTTCTGAAACACGGTCCGTGGGTGAAATATCAAGAATTTTATCACTACAGGAAAAAAGCGACCACATTAATGCAGTTATTATAAGTATCTTTTTCATATTCTTCAATTTTAAAATTTAATGTTAATACCTAAATTGATAATGCGAAGCTGCGGATAAAAAAGGAAACTACCGTCATTTTCAGGGTCACACCATTTTATTTCTTTAGCCCAGGTAAGCAGGTTATATCCGCTTGCATACACCCTGATATCATCCAATCTTATTTTTGCTCCAATACTTTTAGGTAGTGTGTATCCAATTTCCATGCTCTTCAGCCTTACGAATGTAGCATCAAATAAGTACATAGTTGTACTTCCAGGTTGATATGCATCTGCACGTGGCATTGTTCCATTAGTATTATCAACAGTCCAGTGGTTTTTTGCCCGTTCTGTAACAGCATTATTAAAATCAGAAGTACCCAGACTTCCAAAATAACTGTCATAGTTATATACTCTGGTTTGTCCCTGGAAGAAAATAGACAGGTCAAAATTCCCATATTGCATCCCAATATTTAATCCAAATACAACCTCAGGAGTATTTGTTTTATCAAACCTGAATTGGTCCTTTGAATCAATTACATTATCGCCATTTAAATCGAGTATTTTAATATCACCAACCTGTGTTCCGCTAACATGAGGATAAGCAGCAAGTTCTTCCGGCGTGTGAAAAATCCCATCAGCTTTGTAATATAAAGCTGCCCCAACCGGGAGACCAGTTTGATTTTGATAAGGTTCGGCCTGTGGAGTTTCATCCATATATACTATTTTACTTCTGGCAAATGTCGTATTTGCTTCAATGTTGTAAGTCAATTTGTTGATACTCTTTCTATGACTCAGAACAAGTTCGAAACCATGGTTATCAACCTTCCCGATATTTTCATTTGGTAAGGAAGAAAAACCTAAGATGGCTGGAATTGAAAGGTTTCTTGCTGCCAGGATATTAGATCTCTTCTCTTTCCAAAGAGTCACATCAATCCCCAGCAAACCTTTCCACAATGTGGCTTCCATCCCCAAATCGGTTTTTTTACTTACTTCCCATGTAATATTAGGATTTGGCATTGTGTTGGCATAAATACCTGCTGCATCGTTACCGCCAAATACATAATTTTGCCCAAATGAATACGATTGTAAATATTGATATTGTGCTACCCTGTCGTTACCTATCTCGCCATGAGAAAATCTTAACTTCAGATTTTCAACAAAAGGAACACTGTTTTTAAAGAATCCCTCTTCAGATAACCTCCATCCCAGTGAAAATCCCGGAAAGAAGCCATAACGCTTTCCTGACGGAAAATTCTGGGAACCATCATAACGGAACAAAAACTCAGCCAGATATTTCGATTTGAAATCATAATTAAGCCGGCCAAAATAGTTATTGTAAGCGCTTGCGGTTGCAGAACCAGAATTGTTCTTATCAGCCGGGGCGTTACTTCCTGCATTAATCTGATCGATGGCAGGGCTCACAAAGTTTTTCCTGTAAGCTGAAGCATATGAATAAGAATTCTTTTGCTGTTCCTGACCCAACATGGCTGTTATATGATGATCATCGAATGTTTTCTCATACGAAATTCTGTAGTTATACAACATGGTTGTCCACTTACTGTATAAATCGGTAAGCTCTACAGTTGAGGCACCCGTTGCCTGCTTCTTGTCGTATGTCTGCGTAAGTACATTATATTCATAATAGTAATAGGGCAATATTAATGTTTTTTCAAACTGATTTCTTAAGTCATAATTGAATGATGCATCAATCTTCAACCCTTTTATAAAAGGTACTTTATAACTTGCAGTAAATGATGAATACAATGGGGTATCTTCGAATTTATCGTAGCCTCTTTGATCCAATAAAAGCGGACTTTGTCCCATCCTGCCACCAGCAAGCAATCCGTTCGGATATATGGCAGGCAGCGTTGGATTGGCTAACAAAATATTATAAAAATTAGTTTCATTATAATTAGTGCCTCCATTATTAACATATGTGAAGTGCCTGTCGTTGATTAAAGCATTTAAATTGGCACCTATAATTAAGTCTTTAGTTAAATTTACATCAACTTTTATACGCATGTTATATTGTTTGTAACTTGTAGGCATATGCCTGAAATCGCTATTCTGATCCAAAGTTGCAAATGAAATCAAATATCTGACGGCTTCTGTTCCACCGTTCACAGATAAACCTAAGCGTTTCTGAAGTGAATATGGTTTCAACACTTCTTTCATCCAATTAGTATTTGGATATAAAACAGGATCGGAACCATCGCGGTATTTTTGAATAGCTTCGTCAGAATAAGCAGGTGAATAAGTTGCCGGACGACCTTGTCTGTAATAATCGCCTTCATTATATACCTGAGCATAAGCAACTGCATCCAACATTTCAGGAACTTTAGTCGGATGTTGGAAAGCGGTGTTATAGGTAAAACTAAACACAGGTTTACCTAATTTTCCTGATTTTGTAGTAACAATAATTACTCCGTTTGCTGCACGTGCACCATAAATGGCTGCAGAAGCATCTTTCAAAACAGAAACACTCTCGATATCATCAGGATTCAATTTACTCATATAATCTCGCTCAACACCGTCAATGATTATTAGCGGTTTAGTAGGATCAATATCGTCAGAGGTATTACTATCAAAAGTTCCGGTTCCCCGAATATGAATACTTGGATCATCTCTTCCCGGTTCCCCATTACGTTGGTTTACAATTAAACCAGGTAATTTCCCGCTAAGAGAATTGGTAACATTGGCCATGGGGCTCTTCGTTAACTCTTCCCCTCCAACATTTACAATTGAACCGGTTAATGTTGCCTTTTTTTGCGTACCATATCCAATTACAACTACTTCTTGAAGGGATAGAACATCAGGGATAAACTTAATATCGATAACATTCTCATCGCCATAAATAACCTTCTGAGTAATATAGCCTATAGAGGAAAAGGAAACAGTCGCCCCTTTAGCTGGTCTTTGAAGGATAAAATTTCCGTTAATGTCAGTTATAGCTCCTGTCGTAGTTCCTTCAATGCTCACATTCACTCCAATGACAGGTTCTCCTGTTGATGCATCAATAACCCGTCCGGTGACACTCTGCTGCTGACTGGTTGTATTTTTAGAAATTACGACGAGATTGTCATCAAAAATCTTATAAATAACATCGCCCTGATCAAAGATTCTGGAGAGAATGCTTCCTATATTTTCATCATTTATATTGATGGTAATCTGATTATTAACATCAATCGCATCAGATCTGTAAAGGAATTTGTAATCGCTGCTTTCCTCTATTTTTGTTAATACATCTTTAATCGATTCCCCTTTAATTTCAAATGTAAATTTTTGGGAGAATGTTTCTGCCGAAATACTTATCAGTGAAAAGAATAAAAAAAAGGTAGATAATTTCATAATAAGCAGAATTTTTTTTAACTGTTTATTTTTCATAGATTTGTAAGTTTTTAGTTAAATAATAATGGGATGACATTTGATGGATTTCGTCCCTGGAAGAATTAAAAACAGTAGAATCGGGAGATGCAGACACATCTTCCGATTCGTTTTTTAAGATGATTGATGTTTCATAGGCGTCAGGTTTTAAAGGTTAGTTAGGTTTGATTAATTATTTTTGATATTTTTTTGATGCGGCTCCTTTAATGGATATTCTGAAAGGTATATGTTATTATCATCAAACCGGTAGTAAAAAGGTGAAGCAAATTGTAATGCTTCCAGGACCTGCTCTATAATTATATCACGAAATTTCCCCGTAAAACGCATCTGTTTTAAGTTTTCATTCTCAAAATGAATTGTAACTCCAAAACGGCGCTCGAGCTTTAAGGCTAAATCCTGGAAATTTTCATTATCGAAATATAATATATTGTTTTTCCAGGATGTTATTAGTGAAGGATCCACCTTCTCATTTGAAATAATTTTATCCAATCCAGATTTTACCGGAAGAGCGTTCTCAACCTTCTTTTTTTCTTCAATATTTTTTTGCTCCGGTACAGCTTCATTTTTCTTAAAAAAGGTTACTTTCTGGTTAGGCTCCAGGGTCGCCAGCTTATTAACTTTGCCCGATATGCCCGATTCAACTTCCAGTTTGCCTTCGACCAAAGTAGTTTCAATTGTCTTTTCCTCCGGATAAGCCTTAATATTAAATATTGTCCCTAATGCTTTTATTCGAATATCAGAAGCGGTTACAATAAATGGTTTGTCCGGATTTTTCTTAACCTCAAAATATCCTTCCCCCTCAAGAAAAACCTCTCTTCCCGATTGATTAAAATTATTAAAGTATTGAATTTTGCTTTCAGAGTTCAACCAAACTTTCGAGCCATCGGGAAGCAGTACCTGAGTTTTAGATCCCCGGGGAGATATAATTTCGAACAACGATGTATCTGATTGGATTCTTTTATCGATGGGTTTAATAAACAAACGACCTATACCGATAAGAATAACTAACACAGCAGCAACCCTGATGTATGTGTCAATAATTTTATACAATCCGATCCGCCTGGAAGTCTTCAACCTGTTACTAACCTGTTCCTTAAAGGATCTGAATGCTTTACCTGAATCATATTCTTTACCCATTTTTACAATTTCAAGGGCATTCCAGACGGACTCGGATTGTTTAAAAATTTCGATGTTTTCCTGGCCTTGTGCAAGCCAATTAGTCAGTTTTTGTTTATCATCATCTGAGGCTTCACACTTTAAGACTCTGATAATAATATCCAACATTTCATTTTCCATAATAAATCATTTCATTTAGTAAGACAACTTAATCAATATATACGATAAAAGTTTTTGGATTTTTTTTATAACAGACCACTTAATAGAAGACTTATCTGACAAAGATTCTGAAAATCAAAAGAAATATTATCAAATAATTTTTAACAGCAGACCTCAGTTTTTCAAGGGCGATTGAAGTTTGACGATGTACAGTGTTAATACTTACACCCAACTTATCGGCAATTTCCTGATGCCCTAAGCAATCGAAACGGCTCATTATAAATATTCTCCTGCATTTCTCCGGAAGTGATTCTATCACTTTTAAAATCTTTTCTTCGAGCTCACTTGCAAACAGGAGAGAATCCCCTGTTTCCTGGGAGACATTAAATAATTCCTGCGCATCCTTCAGTAATTGAGTATAATACACATTAAACTTATTGATTACCTGGAGATGTTTTAAGTGATTCAGACAACCATTTCGTACGGAAACAAAGAGGAAAGATTTAAACGAGCTCTCAATATTCAGATGGCCTTTACGTTCCCATATACTAATAAACACATCCTGAACAACCTCTTCTGCAATTTCTTTATTCCTGGTAAAATTTTTGGCATAAATACATAGTGATGGATAAAATTCTTTGTAAAGTTGACGAAATGCTTCAAGTTCTCCTCTATTTATACTATCCACTAGTTGTTCTTCAGTCATAAGAATTTTATTTTTAAAAGAAAACCTGGAATATTCTTTTCCAGCAATCTGTCTATTTGAATATCTTATGCGACAACAATCAACTTATAAAGTACCGAGAAAAAAACCAAAAATGCTAATC
>PMJC01000372.1 GCA_003157235.1 Methanosarcina sp. | reverse complement strand
CCATCTAATTACTTGATTTTTAAACCTTGTAACGAAATCGAAAGCTCTTCTTCAATATGGTGATAAACTTTATGAGAAGACCAATTTCAAAAAAGCTAGCATAAACAACTACAAACAACGAAATCTCCGAACTAAATATGGAAAACTCAAATTATCAAAGCCTCAATTCCACGAGTTCCCCTTTTATAAAGATATTTTGACAAGTATTCTAGGGTTAAAAATCAATTCTAACTATAGTAGTTAAATCTTACCTGCGAAATTTCTCCACACGAAATGTGGAAGAAGCAGAGTGAGGGGAGCATTCCCAAACAAAAAATCAGCATTGAGACTAGCAATCCCAAGGAAGGTCAATGGAGGATCTTACCGTTATATTGCAGAGCTCTTCAAATTGATCCTGAAAACCTTGGGATCAGTGCCTCAAGGATTTTTCCTTCATTAAATTAAACAAGTTAAAAAGTTGATTAAATTTTATAACGAAGTCCTGAAAGCAGAACCTGAATATTTGTTTTCTTGCTATAAGAATAGATCAGCCCTGGAAAATCTTGGCAGATGGGAAAAAGCGATTGAATGGATTGACAAAGCAACTGAAATAGATCCGAATGATGCTCTTATCAAGAAAAAGTTGAGGCTTCTAAGATTTATATATAAAAAAAGGAACTTGGTCTAACAATCCTAATAATATCTTCAAATAAGTTTCAAATATCTTAAAAATTGTGTAACCAAAAGTTAGCTGTAAAGTATAAATCAAAAAAGAATTGCAGTGTAGTTTATAAGATAACTGCATACATTATCAAAAATTGCAGAAATGTCGAAAGAAGAATAAGAAAGCCTGTTTTCAGCCTTACTTTTTCTCCCCTACATTTTCTTTTCTGATACCCTCAATTACGTCAATAAGTTTTTCCTTGATTTTTACGATAGCATCCACAGCTTTACCACCTACCTCAATTGGAGCTCGTTTTTCCAGGTCTGCCTGCATCAGCTTTGAATCAAAGGGTATTTCTCCAAGAACCTCAATACCCAACTCTTTAAGTCTTTCATTGACTTTCTCGGAACCTCCTTTGTTGATAACAGCAACAAGGTGTTTTATCCCTATTTCGGAGGAGAGAGTTTTAATTCTCTCAGCTGTTTCAAGGGATCTTGCCCCTGGTTCTACTACCACAATCATGAGATCCATTCCTCGAGTAGTACCTCTTCCAAGATGCTCGATCCCTGCTTCCATATCTAGGATTACTGCACTCTTTTCCTTAAGCATGAGATGCCTAAGAAGAGCCCTGAGAAATGCTGAAGCCGGACACATACATCCACTTCCTCCACGATCCACCGTACCCATAACGAGCATTCTTACTCCATCTGGCCCTAATAATCCATATTTGAATGCAATATCATCCACCTTCGGATTGTAGACAAAAGCCCCACCTTCAGTACCTGCCCTTTCCTGAATAAGATCTTTAAAATCTGTCATGGGCCTTGGAGGATTATCTACCCCAAGAGAAGATGCAAGATTCATATCTGGATCTGCATCTATTGCCAGAACCTCATATCCGTCCCTTGCAAGCAATCGAGCCAGAGTACCTGAAAGAGTTGTTTTTCCAACGCCACCTTTTCCAGTTATCGCTATTTTTATGAAAATTCCCCCTGGACATTACTTCAGATCAACTGTACCTATTTTTAATAAGGAATATAACCACCAAAATGTTTATACTTATTTATTTGTACTCACTTTTTTACTTAAAGGATTCAAATTAGCTCAAAATCTCAAATTTAATTTGAGAATTTAATGATATTTTTCTAGATGCAGAGAATTTTCAGAAACATTTTTACACTCTACTTAACCATTTTTCATACGCGACTCCATCTATTTTTTTCCAAAATAAAGATGCATTACCTAAATTATTTCGTAACAAATTCTAAGATTACCAAAAATTACTGAAACTTTAGATGCAAGATTAGAAAAACACTGAAAAACTTATAATAAATTCAACATTCAAATTCTGTCTTTGCGTTAATTTCGGATCCGCAAAAAATACATAATTTCGCATCATTCTTAACTGGTTTCTCACAATGTGTGAAGAATGCATTTTTTGGTCGAATTGGATTGCTGTGTTTAGTGAGCAATTCTTTATAAGAACCTGGATCTATCCAAGCATTGAGTTCTAAACATTTCATTACTATCCAAGGATGTGTATGTTCGAAGACACTCAATATTTTTGCTACCTTATCTAGTTTATTTTCATCATATCCCTCAAACTCCTTTGCTTGATCTATAAATGTTTTCGGGTCAAGATCTTGATAATGAGACTTGGAGTTCTCATCCTTCAAAAACAAAATGTAATATCAACCGAAGACTACATAGAACCAAAAACTCAATATTTAGATATCAAATCCAAATAATTACAGCTCTTTCATACAATTCATGTGACATCTTTCAGGGTCAGAGAAGGAAGAACATATCTATTATTTTACTAGAGAAGCATTAATTAATTTTCAAGTTAAGGCAAACGATTACTGTAAACAGTAGAAGTATTTATTGTAGTTTAGAAGTAACCACAAATCAGTAAACGTCGATAATGAGTGTGATGTCCCTAAATAACTATTTACAAATCTCACATATATTGTATCGTATTTAGAAAATGATTTTAAATTACCCACTCGAAACAGCGAAGAGCCTTATATTTCTTAATCCGAGACTACAAATCATTTTCTTCTGACATGACTAAATTAGGTGGTTTATTAGATGATTAGTTTCCTATTTGGCCTACACTAGCCTGAAGAGCTCCCTCTCTTAATTTTCAGCTCATACACAATGGATCTACTTTCATATACTCCCTGAGTAAGGTTGTTGCATAACTTCCCTTGGGTAACATGAACTCAATCACTACCTTTGATTTTACTGGATTCAGTTCGTCTTCTGCAACCTCAAATTTTGGCTCCACTTGCAGAAGTATTTCCCTGCGGGTACCTTTTGAACTCATTTCAGAAATTGCTTCCACATTGAAACCTTTTAGAGGAACTTTGAGTTCTTGAATCACCTCTTGCTCGATTTCTCCTGGAATGTCTGAAGCAAATTCTGTTTTATAGCCTGGAAGGGGGGCGGTTATAAAGGCACGTTGTCTTTTTATCAGGCGATTCATTGCATCTACGGTCTCCGCTGTAACTTGTTCGGTCTTTGAAGAATCTGGAAGGCCGACCTTATTTTTGAAACAGACAATATCACCTTCTATAGCCTGATTTAAAGGGAGGCTTTTTTCGATTCTGCGGCAGAGGATCGTATTGTAGATATATGATTGGTAGCCGTGTACAAACAGTGTGTAAAGATTTTTTGGAAGGACTAGAAAAGCACCTGCAAAATTATTCGGGTTTACGATCAGGTAGTTCATCATGGCTCTTTCATGACCAAGGCGGAGAGGGTAGGTTTTAAGACCTTCCCTAAAATCACGTGTCTCTTTAACTAGCTGACGAGCTTTTTTTATCTCATCTGGTTCATCAGGAAAGGGCTCGGC
>PMJC01000453.1 GCA_003157235.1 Methanosarcina sp. | reverse complement strand
CCATGAAAGCGGCAGCAAGTTCAGGTGTAATCAAAATCTTGTGAAAGAAGGGATACAGAATTCCTGCTGCAATAGGGATGCCTATCGCATTGTACCCAAAAGCCCAGAGTAAATTCTGCCTGATCTTGTTTATGGTAAGCCGGCTCAATTTAAGGGCTGCAACCACGTCCCTCGGGTCATTTCTTATGAGAACAATTTTTGCTGATTCCATTGCAACATCTGTGCCCGCTCCCATAGCAATTCCCACATCAGATTGAACCAGGGCAGGAGCGTCATTAATACCGTCACCTACCATTCCTACAAGTTTGCCCTCATTCTGAAGCTTCTTTATTTCGTTTGCTTTATCCTTGGGAAGCACCTCGGCAAGCAATCTGAGAATCCCCACCTCTGCTGCAATAGCACCGGCTGTGACTGCATTGTCACCGGTTATCATAACTACCTCGATACCCATTTTTTTCAGGGTTTCAACTGTCTCTTTAGAGTTTTCCTTTAAAGTGTCAGCAACTGCAACAAGGCCTATAATTTCTTTTCCGGAAGCCACAAACACTGCGGTTTTTCCGTTTTCTTCGAAACTCCGCATTTTAGCTTCAAATTCATTAAATGAGATCCCATTTTCTTCCATAAGTTTACGAGTACCGAGCAAGATTCTTTTTTCTCCAAAATAGGCTTCGATTCCTTTACCTGGGATGGAACGGAACTTTTCTACTTTTCCAAGCCTAATTCCTTTTTCCTCAGCTCCTTTTACGACAGCTTCCCCTAACGGATGTTCCGACCCTCTTTCAGCTGTAGCTGCAATAAAAAGGACTTCTTTTTCCTCATGGCCCGGGGCTGTAAACACATCTGTAAGGCTTGGAGCGCCTTCAGTAAGGGTTCCGGTTTTGTCAAAAACGATAGTGTCAAGCTTATGCGCTCTTTCAAGTGCTTCACCGCCTTTTATAAGGATTCCATTCTCTGCGCCTTTGCCGGTGCCGACCATTATGGCTGCAGGGGTTGCAAGCCCAACGGCACATGGACAGGAGATTACAAGAACTGTAATGGAGATAAGCAGGGAAAATAGAAATGGGCTAATTCCTGCAAGAGGTGCCGATACACCTACCCCGTAGCGCCAGTATCCTATGAAAAACCAGAAGAAAAAAGCCAGAAGGGCAATAATATGCACACTTACTATGAAATTGCCCGCAAAAACGTCTGCAACTCTCTGGATGGGGGCTTTGGTTGTCTGAGCAGTTTCCACAAGCCTGATGATCTGGGCAAGAGCAGTGTCCACTCCAACCTTTGTTGCTCTGAACCTGAAATATCCTGTCTTGTTTAGTGTAGCCCCGATAACCACATCTCCCGGATTTTTCTCCACTGGGATACTTTCTCCTGTGAGCATGGATTCGTCTACTGAAGAACTTCCNNACGCCATTAACGAGAATCCTGGAAGTCTTTGCTCTGAGTCCCATAAGTTTCCGAATAGCTTCAGACGTCTTGCCTCTTGTTTTTGCTTCGAGGTATTTTCCAAAGATAATAAAAATGATTAGAAAAACTACAGTATCATAGTATAGACTATTATACCCCGGGCCCAGATCGAGGAAAGTTGCCGCCACACTGATAAGGTAAGCTGATCCGGTTCCTGCAGCAATCAGCAGGTTCATGTCAGTCACGCCATATTTGAAGCCCTTGAAAGTCCCGACAAAAAACTGTTTTCCAGGGAAAAGAAGGACAAGAGTAGACAGTATAAAAAGGACGATATGGTTGGAAAGGAAGCCAGGCACAAAAGATAGAAAGGAAAACATCATGCTCATGTTTCCAATGCCAATTGGAATTCCCAGCACAAGGGCTATGATCAGGTTATTTCTCTGCCTCCGGATTTCAGAATCCTGTGACATTTGCTCTCTATCTTCATACTCTACTGTTTCAGTCTTGACCGCTGCCCCATATCCAATTCCCTGAACTGCAGCAATTATCTCCCTGACAGAAATTCGGGCCAAATCGAATTCTACAACTGCCTTTTCAAGTGGGAAATTTACTGAAGCTGAAATGATGCCTTCTGTTTTATTAAGAACCTTCTCAATGTTTGCAGCACAGGATGCACAAGTCATACCCTGAAGGTCGAGAGTTACTCTGTCCGTCTCTACCTTATACCCAATTTCGATAGCTTCTTCAACTCCCTTGGGAGAGATTAGGGAGGGATCAAAACTGACTTTTGGCCGTCCTAATTCCAGATTGACAGTTACTGAGTCCACTCCTTCCCTTTTCTTCAACACCTTCTCAATATTCAGGGCACAGGCCGAGCATGTAATGCCTGAAACTCCAAGGGTAATTTCTTTTTTGTCCGTTTTTTGGCTTGAGGTGCTTAGGTTTTCCTTTTCTGCAAGCCTGCATTCTTGTGTCACTAGAGGGCAGGCTTGAAACCTTCTTTCCAGTTCTTCTAAAGCTATATCAACAGTTTCTGAGGCTGTGCCTGTTACACCTGCAGCAGTCAAGGTTCTGGCTTCAATATTTGCCTGTGCCTTTTTGGTTCCTTCTTCAACCTCTGTTGAGTAACCAGCCTTTCGGATAGCCTCTTTTATATCATCCATACTAATTTTTTGAGGGTTAAAACTAACAGTAGCACGTTCAGCTTCCAGATTTACCCCCACTGATTCCACTCCTTCAAGCAAAGATACAGCATTCTCTACTCTTTTCTGGCAGTGACTACAGGTCATGCCGTAGACTCCTATATTCACTTCCATCGGAATATACCACCCATATTTTTTCCACATCTTTCCGGAGCTTATAGAGCCTTTAACGGCTTCGTTATGATTTTGTAACCTCTTTTAAGCAGGGTCATCCGTATGACATGCGAATCAGTTATCTGGTTGTCATAGAATACATTTCTTGTCCTATCAGAAATATTCAGTTTACTCTGGCCACTTCCTTTTGATAGAGTTAACGAACTTTGTAGCCTGTCCTTAGTACATGTAGACCATGTCATCTACTATGAATGTCGTATCTCTATTGGTTCAAACCCACCGAATCAGCTGTTTTTTTTCAAACAGGCGCTTCACCCATTGTAATAAAAATCTGTACCTTTTGGTATATAATCCTTTGAAATTGATGTGCGAGATCCTCATCATTACACGGGCTCATACCCGGCTTCCTTAACTGCAGCCTTGATTTTTTCGAGGTTTGCCTTTCTGTCATCGTATTCAACAACTACATTCTTATTCCGAAGATTTACCTCCACTTTCCGTACACCTTCGATGGCTTCAATTGCTTTTTTAACCCTCATCTCACAGTGCCCGCAGGTCATGCCTTCAACTTTTATTGTTTCTTGAGTTATGATTTCGCCCTCCAATTTCATACTTGTTCAGATTACTTTATCAAATAAATTTATTGACTATTGTATAGAATAATAATTCAACTAGAATATCTGATTAACTATAGATTTCAACTATGGTGTTGGATAATATATCTCTGGAAATTTTACATAGTTTATGTGTGGGGCTTTTTTGGCAAGCTTAATGCAAGCAGAATACAAATATAATCATAACAAAATAACACTATATATTTGTAGAGATTTATAAGTATAATAAGAAGGTTTGTAAGGGGGTTTTCCAATGGATCTCAAAAAATTGTTTCTGGAAAAAAATGTAGGTGGCTTTGATTTCCTGTTTCGGGCTACGTTTGGAGTGCTTGCAATAATGCTCTGGCAACAAGTTTTGTGAAAACATCTCTCTGGAAATGGTTTGTTACCTTGATAGCTATCACAGGGCTCTACAGTTCGATCCTGAGACACTGTATTCTCTACTCTATCTTTAATATTTAATACTATCAAAAAATAATGAAAAATCAAATGTTAAAGACTTTAGGACTTGTCCCGATTAGGGGTATTTTGTCAAATGCTCATTTTTCTTCAATTCGCTGTTCATTTTCAATGAAATTGCCTGAACAAAATTAATTCTACATTTTTGGCGGTGTCACAAATTTAATATAAATTCTATGCTAAATGTTTGCACACCCTATACGAATGAGTTTTCCAAGATGTGGTTCCCTCATTCATAATTTACTAATATTTGTGATTTTACAGAAAATTTGGCACACTACTTATTATTTTCATTGTGAATCCTTAATTTATAAAAAGGAACCTTTATCTAGTTGTATATTTACAATAATTTTCATTATAAATATGGTTTTATTATAATATGAATTGTGCGTTTAAACTACGAAAACAGTTGGATACAAAAAAAATCAAATTATCTAAAATATCCACTTTCCACAACTCATAAGTTCTTGATTTTGCTCTCAACTGCATAAGTTTTATAAATATGAGGTAATGTTTGAATGGTATGAGTCGAAAAGGAATTAGAGCGATTACGTCACCATAGCTATAGCGACGGATAACTTCAGGTCTGCCAAGACCTCAGAGTCGTGGGACATAGAAGTGCTGGCAAGGGTTACAGTATTGGTGGGTATGTTAATAGTAGCCGAATCTGTAGGGTTACTATATATTTGGATGAGCCACCTGGGACTCACCGACAACACAGGATTGTATGCATTTGTCTTTGGCATGCTGATCTTCGAAGGTACGTTCACGATACTTTATGGTGATAGATAAGGGCGATTTTTAGGAGTGTATTCCCAGCAAAATACTTAATGTAGCTATTTGTGGCTATGTAGTCGTAACTTTTGTAATCTCAACATTTGGGACCCCAATCAGGATACTTATCGCCGCACTTTTATATCGCTGTGTTGAGATCTATTTCCCATTTGCCTTGCTTATTAATGAAATTGTCAAGGTCAAAATATTGAAATATTTCACATTCAATTAACAAATTATTTATAATACATCCCATATGTATAACTTGATGGTCAATAG
>PMJC01000148.1 GCA_003157235.1 Methanosarcina sp. | reverse complement strand
AGAGCAGCATAAACTCTTGAACCCACAGAGGAAGCCTGAAGTCCTATATCCAGAATGCCTCTATCATATCCTTTCTTCAAACTTTTCAGTCCGAACAATAATCCTGTAAGGTACGCAGCTGGTGTATTCCCGGTAGCTCCTGTATAACCATACTTTGCAAGCTCATTTGAAACTGCTGAAGAATAAGTTATATCCCCTTCTGGGGTCGGAGCTATTAATTGGATCTGAACATTTTTTGCACTCTTCCTGACAACCACACGATCCTGTCTTGAGAGCAATAACTTGAGACGAAGGTGATAATTAGTTCGTCCTTCCCTTCTTCTTCTAAAAGGAACCTTATATCTTGGTCCTGTTGCCATCTTCAGCTCCTCCAGGTTATTCTTTTCTTAACATTTTTTCGGACCCAAGGTGGGAATTAAGGTGAGAAACGCTTCTATATTCTCCGCCTTTTGCCTTTCTGTAGAGTTTGCAATACACAGACTTATCAAGCATCCCTTCTGCACGCAGTTCCTTGAGTCTTTTTCTGAGAGCCCGGATCTTTTTGATCCACTGCTCTTTCTTTGGAGTACGAGCTCCCTTCTTACCTTTTCTAGAACCAGGACCCTTGCAGTGCCCATAATTACGTTTAGCAGCAAGAGCTCGGGCCCGGCCTCTGCTGACNNTTCTTCCAAGGCTTCGGGATTGAGCCATACCCTGTCAAGTCCGCATTCAAGAACTTTGGAAGCTAGCCTTCTCTGGTTAAACAAGTCTGACATTTTTAGTCACCTTTTCCAGGGTTCAGCACTTTAATTCCGAGTTCTTCCGCTTTTGCGATAATAACTGTTTTCTTTCTGGCGCCTACTGCAGCTGCTACTCTGATAGCCTCATACGACGGATCAACAAGCTCAAGTTCCGAAGTGCTGAAAATAAGCACATCAAAATAACCTGATGGATGCAGACCTTTTACTGCAACAGGACTTCCGTATCCTACCTGGGCAAGAGCTCCTTTTGACACATATTTTCTGCGCTGTTTGCCCTGAGAACCCCTCGGACGCCTCCAGTTAGTATCAAGTCTTTTGAACTTATGACTACACGTTCTCTTGAATTGGGGCTTCTTTCCTTTTTGGACCTTTCTCACATTAAATAATCGCTTTGATTCAGGATCCATGTCAAGGGTAGAAACTGAAGTACCTTTTACCTCACTAAATTCTTTTGCCATCATGCCACCTCAGGCCTTTTGAACAATGTAGATTCCATCCTGGAAAACCCTCGGATCAAACCTTCGGATCTTTGTTTTCTGTTCAATGTTTGCAGCAGTCTGTCCTACGTCTTCCTTGTTAATTCCGGAAATAAATACCTCATTTCCACTTACCTTAACATCAGTATCGCCAAGAATTCTTGCAACTCTTGGTTTTTTTTCACCAAGGAAATTTCCAATTACGAGAGTTTTACCTTCAACTTTTACCTGCATTGGAAAGTGAGCATACACAATTGTCATCTTGCACTCAAATCCCTCACTTACACCTTTGACTAAATTTTTGATATGGGAGGCAAAAGTTCCAACCATCGCTTTCTGTTCGATCCTTACGGATTCGGCATCAACCAGTACTTCTCTTTCCCTGACGTCGATCTTAATTCCAGGAAACCAAAACTTTCTTTCAACAGTTCCCTTCGGACCACTTGCTGTAAAAACATCCTGTGAGAGAGAGGTGGAAACTCCTCCAGGAATTTTAATTTTTCTTGCAATCTCCTTAACCATTCTTCGTTCTCTCCTCAATATACATAAGCAAGAAGCTGTCCACCGATCTTTTTCTCACGGGCGTCGTATTGGGACATAACCCCGTTTGAAGTTGTTACGATAAGAGCGCCAAAGTTCTTTGCCGGCAGAAACTGTTTTTCCCAGCGCTCAAAGCTGTCGGTTCCAACGGAATACCGCGGTTTGATCGCACCGCATTTGTTGATTCTTCCCACAAGGGCAATGCTGTAAATCCCAGCTTTCCCATCATCAATAAACTCAAATTCGCCAATGTAGCCAAGATCTTGCATAACCTTCAACACATTACCAATGTTCTTTGAAGCAGGCCTGATGACACAGGAACTCTTCCCAATGATCTCAGCATTCTTAATTGTTGAAAGAGCGTTTGCAAGAGGATCAAGTAATACCATTTTAATCACCTTATGAATATTTGTGAAAGCCCATCTCGTGGGCAATCTCCCTGAAACAGTGCCTGCAAAGGTAGATATCGTATTTGCGAACAAGGCCCTGCTTTCTCCCACACCGTTTGCATACATTTACTCCTCTTCCAGACTTATTTATCTTCTCTGCCATTTAAATGACCTCCACGCCATAGCTCTCGTTAAGAAAGGCAATTGCATCCTCAACTGTGACTCTATGGTTAGTCGGAATCTGCCTTGTTGCGATTCTTCTCTTGCAGATTCTTTCTCCAGGGCGCTTGATCACAACTGTTACGTCCATTCCGAAAACCCCTATATTTGGGTCATATCTCATNNTTCTTGATCGCAAAAGCTGGCAAAGTTCTCTTGGCAAAGCACCTTACGACTGCCTGCCCTGTAATAGTCCGAAGGATTTCTTCAGCGTTCACGAGATGTTGACCGCTTTCTCCAACCCCCATGTGGACAATAACCTTGTCAATGACTGGAGTACGCATAGTGTTACTCATTTATATCACCACCCAGCCTAATCTCAGGCTTGTCCTCACCGATCACAATTACATATTCTTCGATCGTTTCGAAATCTATTTCACCGGAAATAGTAACCGTGTTGTGTCTGGAACTCTTAACTTCCTTGATCTCCTTGATCTTTCCGATTTCTCCTGAGTGCTGCCCACCTACCACCATTGCAAGGTTACCAATTTTGAATTGGAGGTGTTTTACCACCTTTTTATCAGGAACCGAAAGAATCAGGGAATCTTTAGTCCCATACTCGTTAGAGCCAAGGATATTAGTTCCGTCACTCAGATTAAGCTGTACCTTACCTCCTTTAAGTGTGGTCTTATTATCGATCCTGCATAGCTTGTTAACATTTGTCTCATTCAGTTTGTGGAGTGTCAGACGTCCCTTGTCATCCTGAAGCATCCTATATGATTCATTTATGAGTGGGAGAGTAATTACATCAAAGAGCCCGACTGGAAACTTGAGGTCTTTCCTGGAAATTCCATCCACAAGAACCTTACCTTCCGAGAGGATCCTTTTACCTTCTCTGCTGTTATCCACAAGATTGAGAACATTTCGAATTAGGATTCCGAGCGGAAGACTACGTGCCTTGCTATGAGGGCCCGAGAGGGTAGTAGAAACCCACTTATACCCCTTTTTTCCAATCTTCCAACTTCTTGGAACTGACAATCTTTTCTGGTGTGTCACAAAATCACCTGTCCCACTTCTTAATGCTTGATGCTCTGCGCCCGTCCTTCATTTCCAGTTTTGTAATCCTAACGTTGGAGGGGGAGATAGGTCTTGGGACTTCAGTGCCATCCACCTTGGTGG
>PMJC01000463.1 GCA_003157235.1 Methanosarcina sp. | reverse complement strand
GATAATTCTTTACAAAAGTATTTTTCATTACTAAACTTCGAAATTTAATGGCTTGAGAGCTTGCTTATACATAGTTTTTTGTGCTAAAAACTATGCGTAATAAGTACCGTTGAGAAAGTAGTATTTTCCACAATGCCTGCATTGAATAAGCTTACTGTCGTAAAAGCTGAAGCTTTTTCAATAAAGGAATAAAAATAATTAATATGTTTTAGCTCGTCAAGATGTATTATAAACTTTCATAAAATATTTTCTCCCAGTAGAGTGCCACATTCACAAGTCCTATCATAACTTGTACTTCAATCAAAGGACCTACAACCGCTGCAAATGCCTGCCCTGAATTAATACCAAAAACTGCCACTGAGACTGCAATTGCCAGTTCAAAGTTGTTATTTGCTGCTGTAAAAGCAAGAGATGTTGTCTGTACGTAGTTAATACCCATTTTTTAGAAACAAAAAATGAGATACTAAACATAAATACAAAATATATTAAGAATGGAATAGCAATCCGCACGACATCTAAAGGCAACGTAACAATATATTCACCTTTTAAAGAGAACATTACAATAATCGTAAATAGTAGAGTATAAAGTGAAATTGGACCTACTTTAGGAATGAATTTACCATTATACCATTCGGCTCCTTTTAAAGGACGCCGGAAGTAACGGGTTAAAAAGCCAGCAGCAAAGGGTATCCCTAAGTATATTGCAACACTTTGGTCCACCTCTCCAATATAGACATTTATTCCCATACCACTCAATCCCAGCCCTTCTACCAACGTTATTGCATAAGCTATGCTCCTTCTATTCAGTTGTTTAAGGATATGAAGAATAAGGCTGGAATAGTTGAAGGAAAAAGTCTCTATGCAGTTATCAATCTTGGGGAGATCCTGCTCTAGTCTTTTCAGGATGCGAAGGCCAAGCTATATCCAAACTTTTCAGTTCTTCACAAGTGGATAATGGTGAATTTGGCACCAGAGCAACAGTCCTGGACAATAATACCTAAAAGGAATATAAAAATATTCTTAATAGTCCTAAGTAAATATTATTTCTCAGCGTTGTTTGGATCTTTTTTGATCTTAGTTAGTATCGCGGGTGAGACGCAGAATTCAATAGCTTGGACAGCGAGTGCATGTCATTCACATGGACATCACCATATTTGTGATAGCTGCAGCAGTTATGGCAGCTTTCACCCTCACAATTGTGGATGTTTCCATTCACACACATGTGGATGCTCCCATTGTCATTTCTGTAATGAAAAAATCCCATGTCATCATGGTAGCTGCAACGACGATACTACTTGTGAAAATGATGATTAGTTAAAAGTTAAATCATGTGCTAAACTGTTTAGAAACATGAAAAATACCAATTTACATTGAGAACAGTATGGTGTATTCCCATTGCGCGAATACACTGGTATACATTGCTTGGCGCACACCATAAGGCTATTTGTTCGCAATGTACACAACATCGGTTTAATTTTAAGTTCTCTGTTCTGAATCACTATTGTTGCATCATTCCTAGCTAGCTACTTTCAGGACTATCAACTAGTAGGAATCGGTAAAACAATACAAATCAGATATCATATACCATAAACTGAAATTGTTTGGATGAATGTCCTATCTTACTATTTTTTTCCATTTGCTTGCATGCAATTATATTTCTTAGACTATCGAACATCCAATTTTTCAAATACATATGCAGCTAAGACTGTGCATATGAAACCAAGGCGAAAGGGACTAAAATAATAGGATAATTTATATTACGTAAGCTCTTGACTTCTAATAATAATTAATCTACCGATTTCGTAATTGATTTTAAAAGGTGCATTTGATGATTGAAGAAAAGAACCCAACTCTAAAAGAAAAGCATCTGGAAAAATCTCCAATTGGTATTACTGGTTTTGATGATATCACTGATTGTGGATTGCCAAAGGGTCATACTACACTTGTATATGGAAGTGCAGGTTCAGGAAAGACACTTATGGCCATGGAATTTATGGTCAAGGGAGCCAAAAAGTATGATGAACTAGGAGTCTTCATAGCTTTCGGAAAGAAAAAGTCTCATTAAAGCGAATTCAGGAACTTCTAAAGTAATACCCCTACCCATGCTGGATTAGTGTTAAAAGAGCTATGATCAGAAATGTATCCTTATTAGACATAATAAAAATAGCAATTGTCAAACAGGTTGAAGCCGCAAAAGATAAGCATTAAGGCTTAATCCTTGCGGAAGAGAATTATCAAGGAGCATTTAATAGATCCGGCTTATTTTGATGGAATGTCCAGGCTTTTATATGAAATAATCACAGAAAGAAGATAAAATACCAGTAGCTATGAGGAATACCTAACGAGAATTACCGAATTATCAAAAAAGGTAAGTAATACAAATAGTGACTATTTACCTCCAAATCTTAAAAAGAATGTTCAAAGAGCTCTATATCATAATCTAAATAAGAATGAATCCTTAGCTGTTGAATTGGATAATGCTATTAAGCGAGTAAAAAAAGTTGACTGGCGTGGTAATCAATCTAAGGAGAATGAACTAAAAGAGAATTGTATAAAATCCTCAAAGATGAAATAAGGTTGAAGGGTTTTTCCTATAATTAAACAGCAGAATGAGTATTGATATGCAACAAATAATATTGGGTGATATGTCTATCGATGTTGTGCACAAAGACATAAAAAATGTGCACCTAAGTGTTTATCCGTCAAATGGTAAGGTGAAGATTTCTGCACCTTTACGGATGGACCTAGATACTATCAGAGTATTTGCTATTTCAAAAAAGAGTTGGATAAATAAACAACCGATCAAACTACAAAATCAAGAGAGGGAAACGCCAAGATATTACATTACAAGAGAAAGTCATTACTACCTGGGCAAGCGATACCTGTTAAAAGTCATAGAACATAATACTCCTCCAAAAGTGGTAATTAAGCATGAAACAATCGAATTGTATATACGATCAGGTACAAATTCCGACAAAAGGAAAAAAATATTAGACGAATGGTATCGAAAAAGACTTAAAGAAATTATTCTTACAGTAATCACTCAATACGAAGAATCAATGAAGGTTAATGTGGTTGAATTTGCGATTAAAAAAATGAAAACAAAATGGGGAACTTGTAATATAGAGGCAAAAAGAATATGGCTGAATCTTGAGTTGGCAAAGAAGCCCAGAGAATGTATTGAGTATGTAGTTGTGCATGAAATGACACATCTGTTAGAGAGGCACCATAACGAAGAATTCATTGCATATTTGAGCAAGTTTATTCCNNACGAAGTGGGAATTCTACAGGGAAATGCTAAATAAAAGTCCATTACGTAATGAAAAATGGATACGTTGATCTAAAGTGGGTCTGAAAAATTAAGCGAATATTTTAAGGAAGTTGGGACATTGACTTGACCTACTCATTCTATTCTAGTTTGGTATGCTAGAGTAACTTTGATTTCAACCGCTATTAAGCAGGTTTAAACCATCGATAATAACTGTCATCACACTTTTCGATTTTCAAATTATACTCATTAGCATACTCTAATTCCGAATCAAGAGGCTGCACTGGAGATTGATTGAGTGTTATAGCAACACTTGGCTTTAATCCTAAACGTTCGATATCGATATCAATCTTATATCTGGCGAGCTAGCAATTCCTTGCTACAACTTTCGGTATTCCTTATTGGAAGAGCAACCAACATCTAGATCATTGAGTCCATCAAGACCTTCTATGCTCTTCATAGTTTTCCAATCATTACCTCTCGATACACACCTAAATGCAGAATTAAACTGTAGAAGATTAGGTAACTATCGAACATTCTCTTCTATATGCATACATATGAAACCTTTAAAGCTTGCAGAATCAATTGCTTGAGTCGGTTAATGTATTTGTACCACCTTATTTTAGAAAATGCTGTAAAAGGCCTATATAATAACAGTACCATTTGAATATATTGATAATCGCATACTAACTTATGTGATGGATTACATTCTATTTCTGAAAAAATCGCTTATCCTTCTGATCTCGAAGTCGATATTTTTTACAGTACTAATCTACTGTTAGCACTGTTCCTGACTATTTGCCCTCATTAGCGCTTCCTGGAATCTTAGCATCTCTTACAGAAAAGCCCGGCTCCTTAATTTTCAACGCAACAGTCTATTGCCATCCTGAATTTTGCTGCAAGTTTGTACCCCGAAAACCCCGGATTATACGCTTCAATAAATGATTTTTCATTATAAGTGGAAAATGATTTTTTTGTTAGGCAAATTGAGTTTCGTTCTTAATTTCTGGATAGTCGACCGAATGATGCTTATTTCCGCACAGATTTCCTAATAGGAAAAAGATAGAAATTTATTTTTTATGCTTCAATATTAGAAAAAGATATTAATCTTCACCGTTATGTACTCGAAGAATCACTACAAAAAGTTTGTTGTTTAGTGGAAAAGATGATAGCATTTTAATGTGGGGTCACTATGCTGACTCTGATCAAGGCATAAATCTTCGTTTTAGATCTATTGAAGATTGAAATAATATAGAGTTGGGTAAAGATTATTTCGAATTCGATCTTCATGATTGTTCAATTCAATTGCTATTAGCAAAGAGAGATCCATTTCAGAATCTGTTATTATAAAAAGAAATTTTTAAAAATTAAATATAAGCACAATGATAAGCTTTGTTCTATGGTGAATTTGCTAGATTCTGATATGACTCAAAGATGATTAAAAGTTTATTAAATAAATTTTATGATTGGTATTATGAAGATGAATATAGAATGATAATTATTCGCGATGATGAAATTAGAGGACTACTTTCGTATGAGGAATTTAATAAAGGTTTAGTGAACTATAGAAAAAGAGGTTTGGAAGGAATTATTTTTGGTTTGAAGATAAATTATGATAACGCTAAATTAGTTTATGAAAACCATTAATGAGAACTATTTAGACAAAGGGCTTATTGTAAACTTCTATGAAGCTAAAGAAGTTCCTCGTAAATATGAAGTAAAAATTGAACCAATAGATGAAGTCAAAAAATATATTGACAGCCTTCTCTAATAATTTTCTTCTCGATAAAGTGCGTGAATTCAGTGAAAGCGTTACAATAATGGTCTCAAGAACAATATTAAAAACAGAGAGGAAGCAGCGAAGTTTTTATTTACTGATGATAACAGAGGGCTTCAAACCGATGATAACAAACGACTCAAAGTCGATGATAACAAAGAGCTTAAAAAAAGAGATTAAAAGAAGTAGTTGTTTGTCTTCATCATCTTTAGAGCATCACAATGACGTTAATTGCTCGGTGATCAAGAAGAGTCTGTCCGAAAAGTAGAAACAATTATGTTGTAAAAATTATTGTAGGCTATAATATCCGAGTATCCGTTCTGTTGTGCATATGGCTATTGTATAAGTTAGAGTAGGTCACAAAACTTTTCGGATAGGTTCATAATCTATATGTCTAGTAAATAAAATCTGGAATTCGCATAGCTTGATATTCACCACTTATGCAAAGGTTGTGTAAGCATTCCTTTGCTTCGGAGATCTCTCAATAACTTAAAATGTTTTTCATTGTTTGAGTGATGTATTCATATGATATCTTTATGCGACTAACAATGTCTGCATAAGTTACGAATCCATTCTTAAGTATTAAATAATTAATATCATCTTCAAGAGTTATTTTCTCACGCCCAAAATGCAATACTGGTTGAGACCATCTATTTATTATAGCGGAATGCGATAAAGAAAATGGATAATTTGGAGAGAGGCAATGGGAAACGATAACAATAGACTTATAAAGATCTATCACAAAACATATACATCTTTTAGATCATCGACACTTTAAACATTCTGATCGAAAGGTGATCTATATGAGTAATTTAGAAAACACACAAAAATCCTTGTTAGAGGAAACAAAGGCTAAATTTCCATTATTGGAGATTAACCCTGAATTAGCAAAGGTAATGCCTCAAGATGAAGTAATAGAGTTAGTTAATGCCTGTGTTAGCCTATCAGGCTATGCTCGGAATGACATAAAGAATGCATTCTTTAGGGCTCTTTCACTACCGATTTTAAATGAGTATGTCAATATAGATAAGAGATGTAGGGTAGCGATCGATATTGTAGTCAAGGGACTCGAAAATCGCTTTTCTGATAAGCTAAAGGTTGAGTACGAGTGGAAAGGCGAATCTTCTCACTTATTAGTACTCGAATCGATTGAAGAATACTGGAATGGTCTATTTACTGAGTATTGGATGCCTGAGCCTGTAATTCCTGCATTAAATGGTGAATGGGTACTCGAAGAGCCAGAAGTTTCAGTTTCTGATGGATGGATTGATGCTCTAGAAATTGCTCCAATTCCAGAAGTTCATGATGCATCAGAATTAGTGCGATCCTCTCCTTTTCCTGTAAAAAAGAAGATAAAGAAAGCGTCGGAAGCTTCCAACAATTTTATACTAGCTGAGATATTACAAGAATTGAAGGAAATCAAAGCAATTCTTAGGGATAAGCAATGAATATGGCCCAGTAGGTTCATCAATGCTTATTATCAGGTCTAATAATTAATAGTCCAATGATGAATGGAAGACTAAATCTTTAACTCTTTCTTATTCGTCAAATCAAAATATAAAATTGGAATTTTCATAGTCTATTGGCATCATCAAAGAAAAGATTGGTACAGGCTCAATTATGCACTTTCTCGGATTCATGTACATTTTGCAGCAAATTGAAAATGAGGCTTTTTAAGCCTTCAATAAATATTTTTAAAATAAACTCATTTTGATTTATAAATTTTTGCGTAATTAAGTATAAAGGATGTATTTAATGAATATATCAGATGCTATAGGGCTTAAAACAGAAACGGATTTTGTGGAAGTGGCTCTAAATGATTCGTTAGTTCTCTAGGTTCTAATACCTAAGTAAATTCCTAGATTCCACTTATCTTCAGGCTCTTATTTTGTCATTTTCATAAAGTTTCCATACTGCTACGGGATTTCAGTGTATATATCGAGTAAGGATCTATTACGCTTTTATAAAATCTTAATGTTGATCACGTAAATCTTTTCGTTGTTGTTGAACCAAAATGTTCTTCCTCAAGAGTGAGATCAATTATAAAAAATACCACGGCATGAAAAATCTTTGAAGAATATCTGATTTTGAAAAAAAGACATAATGTAGAGAACTATGGAGTGAGGGAAGTTACATTGGAATTGTGAGTGATGGTACAACTTACTATGTAATTAAAAATGATGTTGAAAATCAGGAAAATCAGATAGGAAAAGGAGCATTTACGCAAATGAAAGTATTTGATCTTGAATAATCTCTTTATATTCAGATTAATGATGCACCAGTTGCTTGTAGTGGGATCCATAGCCTAAATTTGGATTTAGTCCTTGGCGATGACTACAAACCACTCGCAACAACTGAATTAATAGCTTTAATATATTTTAACGGCAACAATATCAAGTAGATGACAAAAGGAATACTTATTGCAGGAACCCACAGCGGAGTTGGAAAAACTACAGTTTCAATGGGCATAATGGCTGCTCTCAAGCACAGAGGGCTAAAAGTCCAGCCTTACAAGGTAGGACCTGATTACATTGATCCTTCTCATCACACTGTAATCTGTGGGCGTCTTTCCAGAAATCTGGATACATATATGATGGGTACAGATGGAGTTGGGCAGATTGTGGCCCGAACGGCTGCAGATGCAGATATTGTGGTAGTAGAGGGTGCAATGGGGCTTTTTGATGGAATAGATTCTACAGAAATTGCAAGCTCGTCACACGTTGCAAAAACCCTTAACTTGCCTGTAATTCTGGTAATAAATGTCCATGGTATGTCCAGGAGCGTCGCAGCCTTGCTGAAAGGTTATTCAGAGTTTGATCCTGAGGTAAGGATTGTAGGCATTATCTTGAATCAATTCGGAAGTTTACGCCATGCGAAACTCTTAAAAAATTCACTTATTAATAACATTCCTATTGTAGGAATGATTCCACGAAAGAAAGACATTGAGGTTCCCTCTAGGCACCTTGGGCTATATATGGCTCACGAAAAGGATTACAACACTAAAGAAATGGCAATATTTATTGAGAATAATGTTGACCTTGATGCAGTACTTGAACTTGTCGAACCCTGTTCTTTACCGGAAATTGCGAATCTACATAGACCAGAGACTGAAGTCAAGGTAGGAATTGCTAGGGATCCAGCCTTTTGTTTTTACTATCAGGATATGTTCGATGCCTTCAGGTATTGTGGAGCTGAGGTTGTATTTTTTAGCCCAATGGCAGGAGAAGTTCCAGATGTGGATGGAATTTACTTTGGAGGTGGCTATCCTGAACTCTATGCAGAAATGCTTGAAAGTTCAGAGACTACTCGTAAACTTAAAAGTCTTGCATCTGATGGCCTGCCAATCTATGCGGAATGTGGAGGCCTGCTATACCTATGTAAGACTTATGATGTAGATAACAGGACTTATAAACTAGCTGATGTTGTGCCTGCAAATACACGAATGACAAACCGTCTTAGGGCTTTAGGCTATACTGAAGCACACCCTATTAACAAAAACTTCTGTTCTCATAATATAAGAGGTCATGAATTTCATTACTCACTCACAGAATGTGACCGTGATGCAAGATTTGCATACAAGATGCTCCGCGGAAAAGGTATAAATAACGGTTTTGATGGACTCATAGAGCACAATACTCTTGCAGGGTATATGCATACTCATCCTGCCAGTTTCCCGGTAGAAAAATTCGTGCAGAAATGCAGGGAATTTAAAAGGCGATAAAATTTTATTATTCATGCAATTGTTTGCTTCATAAGTAAAGGTTGAATTTTTTTAATTTTATTTATAAAAACATACTTCGGGTTTTCATGTTTTATTCCAAGTGCAATTTTTTTATGAGCCCATTATATATTAGGCATATATGCCAAGTAATAAATGATCCAGTATTCTAATATGATTTGAAGTTGGTTTTATTATCATTATCTTTATGTAATATAATAATGGAACTTAAGTTCCCTTTAATTCTCAACTCTTTGCACTGCCTGAGATTGTATAGTGTAATGAATCAACCAAATTTTTGATTTTGTCATTGAGTCATTGATCAAATCTTAAAAACAAGTGTACATCCAATTTTTTGGAAATGTAGCAAGGGTCTCATTTTTATGATTTCAAAAAGCTCATAAGAGTAATCCAAAATTAAGAAAAGTATGAATATCGTCACAATATATTTTATATTTATACTCACACTCATATGCATAAGTCCTACATTCGTACTTATATTTCCGTCCATACCATGAATATATGTGTTGATTAGAGGGTTTTTCGATAAATATCTGAGAATCTCGATAAACTTCAATTTTTGGCTGGTTGTTTATGAATCCTATATGAACAATTTGTTGAAATCGGAAATTTATCAAAATTTTCCCCTGATTTTCAAGAGTCATTTATATCAATTTATATATCTATAACAAAATTTAGGGGTTTATCGAAATCCTCTATCATTTCTCTTGATTTGTGCCCCTTCAGTAGTTTCCTATTTACTGCAGTTCCGAATTACTATTCTAATTCAGTTACCTTAATATCGATTTTTGAGTTCGTTTATTGTCCTGATTTCCTTAAATGTAGCTTATAATGTTTCACCACCCGAGACTATATTTCTGCAGACAAAGAAATAAATTCCAAAACTTCCGGATTATCAACATTCTGATTTTCTATAATAAAACTACAATCTTGACTCATCTGTTCTCCTTCAACAATATCAAATTAGGATGATTCCGCCTCTAATGTAATGATCAAAAAATTTTTACACACAAGCGAATTCCCTCTTAATTTATGTTGGTATTTGTTTATTTATTTAATTTTTTCAAAAGCTTAAATTTATTTAAATCATCTATTGCCATGTACAAATATCACTTATTTTATATCAAGTCTTTTTTTAGTTAGCTCATCTAGTATAAAAGCAGAGTCCCATTCCATTAATTAGGAAACCTTGTCTGAACCTATTTCTTGAGAAAAATTTTTTAGCTTTAGACCAAAAACCTATATGAGACCAAACATTGTCTCTGAGTGAAGATGCAAAAGAAGAATTTTCGCCGACTACATAAG
>PMJC01000384.1 GCA_003157235.1 Methanosarcina sp. | reverse complement strand
ATAGGTCACTGATAGGCTCAAGGTGAGGTTATCATTTGATGGTAATGGAATTATGCCGACCCACACAAAATCAATCATAAAGCCGTTAAATTAATTAGGTTTTGAAAAAAGAAGGAGGGTTAGGTTGAATGTTTGGTAGGTGGTATGGTAGCCTTTATGACCATGGAAAAGATTGCAGTAGGGAGCTTGATTATAATATAGATTATCACAGAAAACAGGATGCTTCCCATGAAATGTTTGACCATAGAGATTTGATTGTGAAAAACCTATGTGGGATTNNGTTAGTAGAATAAAAAAGGTATTGACTATTTTGCTGGCAGTCTTATTTGCAGTATCATTGGCAAAAGCAGCTGCATCAAATGCGAATTATTACAAAAACATAAGCATGAGCAATTGTTGGCATAATATCCTAGTGAGCTTTCGTGATTTCGGCGGCGCGCATTTCTTTGAAAGGTACAAAGGAGACTTCAAAGAAAATTATACTTAGCACGTAGAAGCAAACAATGAATCTGTGTACGACCCAGTTCTGGATAAGGCTATGAAAGTGAATTTTGTGGAAGATATAAACGTCAAAAAAGGGATGTCGAACACCACTACAGAAATAGACGGGAAGCCAGTAGATCCGAATGACCCATTAGCCGAGCAGGCAGCAAATGCAGCTCACGATAAAATCATAAACTTCCAAATCCATGCCGACGAAGCCGCCCGAGAAGCCAAACAGATCAACCATCTTGATAGTAATATTTCACAATAAGTCAACGACACATCTGCGCACACGGGGATTCACTATTACCTACACTCATAAGCTTAGAAGTATAGAGAAACGCATACCAATTTGCTTTTGTGTTACAAGCTTAATCCCAAATGTTGTTTCATTTTTAAAATTATAATACAGGATATCCAACTCTTTAGATGTGGATATCCTATCTAGAAATTCAATTATTTTTAATCTACTTTAATACTAAGTGTTTTTTCCTGTTTTATGGTGTTTGGAGTGATTTTTGTGTTTATGTTTATGTTTGCTCAACTGAGCTTTAGCCGTGTGGCCATTAGATTCCGAATTTTGTATTTCTGTTGTAGAAGGGCCACTGGTATACACATTGGGTTCACTGCCATATCCATTAGGTTCACTGCCATACCAATAAGGTTCACTGCTATACATAGGCCTGTCATACTTAGGTACAGGGACTATAGCATCGCCATAACTGCTATTGTTAAGTCCACCGCCATTGGTAGGTCCAGGGTTATTGGTTGGATGTTCATAGATAACTGTTGCAGTAGTATTGGGTGAAATTACTGGTTGGTTGTTGAATGAACCTGTTGCAAATGCTGAATTGGTTACAGAACCAGAATCAATATCTGCCTGTATTATTGTGTGGATACTTATTCCCGTAAGCATGCTGCCTACGTCAAGACCATCGGTGCTTAGAGTAGTTGTTCCAGTTAAATTATCTGTAATATTGATGTTTCCTGTGAGACTCACATCTCCTGAGTTAGTTACCATGTAGAAGTATGTGATATTTTGTTCTATAGCATTATATCTTGTAGGAAATGCTAACTCTATGATTTTCAAAGCTGGAACCGTACTACCGGCGACTGCGATCGAACTTAGAACTAAACACAAAACAAGAAGTCCAGTACAAATTAATATTCTTGTTTTCATATTCACATTGGCTTTTACACTATGAACTTTTTCCATAATTATCTCCATATTGATTTATTTGAGAATTTCACACCTATTTTTTGATCCAATTTCTAATATTTTATAAAACAGTTTATTCTAAAATTGAAAAATTAATTCTCGAATTTTAATTTTTGATCAATGACTAAAAATGGAGTATCACCCATATTTGGTCTAATACTATCAAGAGTTTTTATATATATAACTCTTTATTTTTTGCTGCATAGTTCCCATATAGGACCGTGTCTAAAGACCAAAAATGTAATTATATAAAGTAATTCCTTTGCTATACCAATCTTTTGAATATTGTGGATTAATTTCAATTGCTTCGTCATAGGCTTTTATTGCGTCATCTGATTTATTTATATTCGATACATTATTGTTGCTGGAGTTAGGAATATATGCAAATGACCCCACGCCTGCGATATTTACTAGGATTAAAAGCATAAGCATAGTAATTCCCAAAGTCATTGTGATGGTATGCATTTTACATTCAGTATCATATGTTGCTGTGTTCATATTCAGTCTCATGATTTTGTTTTAGACATTAATGATGGGAAATAAATAAACAAATGTACAAGAATTAGTACTTCACTCTATAAATAAAGTTTACCTACTTAAAAATTATATTTTTTAAATTATAACAAAAACTTGGATATTATTTTTAAAATTAATCTGAACTTTCAAAGCTTCATAAATGCAATAACTTTTTAAATTGAAAGAAGCTATTCAGGAAAAAATATTTAATCTGAAGTAAGATACAAGCCAAGAAAAGTTGCATTGTAAGATCGAACATAAAGAATACGATCAAAGTCCTTGATCCTGCAATAAACAATACAGAATTGGAATCAATAGTCTGATGAAGTGGATCGATTATAAGTCTTACACCATGCCAACATTGACGATTCGGAGATACTCTAGTCAACTACGAACGTTTGTTGGGCTGTATAAAATACATTTTAGAGTCTGACATGGAATTCATAAGGAACTATCAAAAAACTTGATATCAGGACTTAGATGAAGTCATTTATTGATTGTCGGGAGAAGGCTTTCGTCTGTTATAATTCATGAGATAAGCCCCACGTAATGTTAATACTAATTAGTTTAAGTTAGAACGATATATACATAAAAATATATAATAAATTAAATTTAATTATATTTAATAAATTTCTCAGTATATTAAATTAGATATTCGATCGAGCTGCAGGTATTTCCCTTCGCCTGTAACTCATAAGATCAACTTTTTGATATCTAAGATCAGCCTGGTCGCCTAAACTAATTAAATGAAGTAAAAAAATCTCTCATTGGAATTAGAGTATATAAATCTTTAAATATTATCTTTTTGTGTATTACATAATCTTGCAAAAGTTTGCTACTGAGCTGAAACAAGAGCTTCAGACAACCTGAGAGCCACATCATTATTTATTTCCTTCCGTATCCATAGGTAAGCTCAAGATATCGTTTCACTAAATATTATCTATTTATAATAATAGATTTTTTATATATTTTTGATTGTTATCTTGATATTTAGATGTAATAATACTAAAATAATGCAGTATTTTATCACAAAAAACTTATTGTATTGACAGAATGTATTTATAAAAAAAGAAAAATGTTAAAGTAATAGAGCTTAAAATATAACTTTTAATCATATGAAGAAAAAAGAGGTATAAGCGAATTTACAAGCATATGATAACATTTTGGGGTTTATCAAAAAAATCTGAAATTTATGATTATATTCAATTAGGGTTGAAGAGTAAATTTGCCGGGAAGTACAATTTTCGCTTAAATCATTAAGAGGGAGACCATAAATGTCATTATTCGGAACTAACGGTGTACGTGGTATAGCTAACGAATATCTGAATCCAGAACTTACACTCAATTTAGCCAGAAGCCTTGGTACATATATGGGTTCAAAAGGCACGGTTGCTATAGGCTGTGACACCCGCATCTCTGGGCAGATGTTGAAATCAGCTGCAATTTCTGGAGCTCTTTCAACGGGTCTAAATGTAATTGATGTGGGAATT
>PMJC01000162.1 GCA_003157235.1 Methanosarcina sp. | reverse complement strand
ACTCCTAAACCAAAAAAATCATGTTTCTGATTATTTTCTTCGATTTTTCAGAACTTGTCAGCAAGATCTTTTCTCTTTTATTCATCCCTTATCCGTTATATTTGTGACTCGGTATTGCAGTTCTTCGTTTTTCTAATCATCTAAAATAATCTAAATCAATATGCTTACAAATGGACCCCGATTTCTTTGTTAGAGATTTCAACTTTTTTGAGCTGCATATTTCTTGTGTTATCAGCATTCATCAAACCATTTATTAAGGAATTAAAGCCAATTTATCCACTCTTGTGCTTACCTAAATAAGGACAAATTGAGATATTCATACTAGTTTTCAACAGCAAGAACCGTCCAGATAGGAAAACATATATTAGTATTAGGAGTGATTCAATATGTTCTTATTTTGATTTACATTTTGGTTGGTCTAACGTAACTAAGAACATCAATCTTGATTTATTTTTTAAAGTAATTATGTAATAATATCAAAGAGGGGAACTATGAAAATAGTTGGTATACAGTCAAGTCCACGGGGCAAACAGAGTAATACTTTAAAATTGCTGGATGCAGCCCTGAACGGAGCTTTAGAAGTCGGAGCTGAAGGCGAAGCTATCGACGTTACGAAACTAAATATTAAATATTGCACTGCCTGCGATTCCTGCCATGAGACAGGGGTATGCTCAATAAAAGATGATTTCAATGTCGTGCTGAAAAAGCTACTGGCTGCAGATGGTCTAATCTGGAGCAGTCCTAATTACATAAAAAATGTGACAGCCCAGCTCAAGACACTGTTCGATAGAAGTCCACTTATTGTTCATGAACAACTCTTTGATGGGAAATATGGTTTTTCCTTGACAACTGCAGGTAGTGGGGAAGTAGATTTTGTCCTTGACATTATGAACAACTATATGATAAATTGCGGGGGCATCGTCATAGGAGGAGTGGGCTGCGCAATAGCACAGGGTCCTTCAGCATTATTAGCAGCCATTGAAAAATCGCAAGAAATGGGCAAAGATCTTGTTGAAGCAATCAAAAAGAAAAGGCAATACCCTGAGCAGGAAGATGCACATAAAGCATGGAGAGAAAGGTTCAAGTATGTCCTCATTGCCAATAAAGACCACTGGATGCATAACTGCGATTATTGGGCTGAAAAAGGCTGGATCCAAGAATAGCTTATTGAGAAAGTGATTGCATAGCATCAACAGATTCACTAAACGTTAAAAATTTTGGAAAAAATATCGAGTATTGTGGGTTGAAATTTCGTGCACTACTCAGAATTCAGGGCTGACAGCCAATTGAACTGTCGCAGAAATAAACTGGAATCCAAGATCAAGTGTAGTTTCTTTTAGCCACATATTCTCCAGACAGTATGCAAAAGACTGCTGTTCTACCAGGGTAAACCTTTCTTTTCGTCTACTAAGAAGAAATGGGGAGCTAGGCAAACATCCAAAAACCGTCCCTATTTTCTTGAACATCGTAAGCTGTTTTGCAAACAGCTGACGCGTTAGATGAGCTGTGAATCATTCTCCATAGCACTTTCAAGCTGGGAATTTATTGTCGGGACATCTTAGAAGTTAAGGAGGATTTAGTTATCATACATTTAGAGCCCTTTTTCGTGACGAAAAATTTACGGAAACTTAATTTCTGTGTTACTACGAGCATCCGCACCAACAAAAGGAACATAAAGACCTACATTTTCAATCCTTCAACATTGGTCGAAGAGTTTGCAATTTTAAGATTCCATCTCTATGAAAATTTAAGCCAGAGACATTGAAGAACGTTATTTCAAAAAACATATAGATGGATATCATGCGCAGTAGTAGGTTCACTTGCATGTGCAGTTGCTTAATAATCAGGTATATAATCTAATCTCCTAACTAGTGACATTAATGTTTGCATTAATTTTTCCACTCTTTTTTATGAATTCGACTTTCCACAAATGTTCTTTCAATTTTCACAATTTTATTCGGTTGTTATTTTTTTATAAGACTGTCTGCTTATTCAAACGTTGTTTTTGAAAATATCTTATACTTTCCGATCTTTAGTGATTCTAGTTGATTAATTGATATCGGCTCTTTAGAAATCCTTAATTTAATGCAAATTATTTCTACTACCTTTTTATTTACGTTATAGGCTATCAGTTCAAATTTTACTTATTTGATTCGATTATGAAACTTTCTTGCCCGGAGTACTTATCCAAACTTCTTTTGACAACAGAAGACGTTGTTTCGGCTATATTTCTTTAATTGTATTTAATTTTATCAAAGATTAAGTGCAACTGTCTTCTGATTTTTCCAAATTTTTTGTTCTCTTTCTTTTCTGCAGGTATAATGGAGTCTATTCTTATTTCTTCTCTAATTAGGGAATGTATTTTTTTCTGAAACATATCCTTTATCCATCACATAACATTGAGATTTTCTTATCTTATTTGATTGTTTTATCAGAGCATTTACATGTTTGATTTCATGATATTTTTTGGTATTTCCCATCCTAATACCATCTTTTTAGCTGTGTAGACTGATATTAAAGTTTTCAAGAAGCTTTTTCGCAGCTTCCCTGTTCTGTGCGAATAATAATAACTTGTATTAGAATTTGTAAATCCTGTTGCATCAGTTGCCTTAAT
>PMJC01000360.1 GCA_003157235.1 Methanosarcina sp. | reverse complement strand
ACAGATGATTATACGTCTCTTTATTTTCAACATCCCTACGTGGGGCTTAAAATATTTAAGTCTGCCTACATAAATAGAGTCTTACTCATTAGTCATCGGTTAAGTTAGGAATCGTGACAAATTACATCGATTTCCACAAAGTTTGTCAAATTATTCATTGATGTGAATGTTGGAGTCGGATATCGATTTAAGTTTCGATACTCAAAATTTTGGCTTAATTTTTTCTTTGAAATTGAGACCTACAGGCAGAAAATTTCTTAACTGATGACCAAAGGAGTCCCACTTCCTCAAAGGAGAGAAAAATTTCCAGATATGGTACATAAAGAGATAACAGCCCATTTTTGTTTACCTGAAAATAGTCTTCACCTGAAAAGATCTACATCGTAATACAAAATAGCACCGCGTTCAAAAAAAGTACGAATGACTCTAAAACAGCCCCATAATGAAGACTTATCGATAAAACGAAAATCAGATCAACCCTGAAAAGCGCTCTTTTTAAATCTGCAAAAATCACTGGTTTTTAATTCTCTTTTCTTAACAATGTATTCGGTGAGGATTGAGACAGAAAGCAGGCAAAAATAGATTTCAATTGAATTCAGTACTTCACTAACTCGTAATCGAGACTCCAAAATCAAATTAACTTCTCTAGCTGTTTAAACGGTAGTGACAACATACTCAAATCATCCACGTAAGTATAATGATATAAATATATATGTTAGATGATATTATTCAACATTTATGACAAAAAACAGAAAATCAAAAAATACTGGCTTACATACTTTGACTGGTGCTAAATGTATGGCCCCTGTTGTTAAATCTCTTCTCAAGAATATTCAAATTTCGATTCGATCCAATCTGACTCCGAAGCTCTTTTTCGAGGTCCTAACATCACTGAGTATCCAAAGGTTATCCATACATTCAATTCAAAGTGTAGGTTCAAAAATACCCTGTGAAAGCTCACTACATCATCACTTGAAGAAAATCAATTTAAAGACATTAAAAAAGGTTAATCCCATAATGTTTGCCGAACAAATTAAACATTTAATCAAACGAGGCAAAAAGTATGAGTTTGCTGTTGATTTTACAGATGATCCATATTATGGTGACAAAAATGGAGATTACGTCGTAGGTAGAAAGAGAAAAGCTTCAACGAACCGCTTCTTCTCATATGCAACGTGTTATCTGATAGATGGTAAAAGGAAGTTTACAATTGCAGTTTTACCTATCAGTTCTGCTATTTCTTTAGTTGATACTTTAACCACATTCATAAAGGTCATTGATGAACTTGGTGTCAAAATTAAAGTTCTATGCATTGATCGAGAATTCTACAGACATACGGTATTGAGTTATCTTGAGTCAATAAAGATCACATTTATTGTTCCTGTTAAGGTTCAGGGGAAAAAGATGACGGAGTCGCTACAAGTACAGAGCTCCTATTGTTTTAAATACATCATGAATCCACAAATTGAAGAGCCACTGTACCTTGATATTGTAGCCTGTGTGAAATACCTGAAAGGTAAAAAAGGCAAAAACGGATTAGAAGTTCATGCTTTTTCAGTTGGTAATTTTACCTTAGAACCAAAGAAAGTTTCAAAGACATATAAGCGAAGGTTTTCAATTGAATCTTCTTATCGAATTCGTAATACATCCAAACCAAGAACGTCGTCGAAAAAACCGCAAGTACGCTATCCTTATACAATAATCTCGTTTTTAGTTCAAAATTGCTGGATCATATTGCAGTGGAAGTACTTTGTGAAGAGACAAACGGGTCCAAAAACAATTGACGATGATAAATTCCGCTTTGATACTTTTAAACTGATTGTATGGAACTACTTCGCAAAGCTGTTTCAAGTCCCAAATGGAGTGACTACTCTAAGCAATATCCTGTAGACTGATGCAGTAAAAAGTTTAGCAGAGTTTAACTCAGAAGAGCAATTCAACAGGCATAGCGAAGCTTACAGTTATCTTTATTTAATTACATCTAAAAATGTTAGTTCAATGCGCCCATATGAACTTTTAATTGAGTATTTGGATATTTATCTGATAACCTGAATTTATGGACAAAATATAGAAGAAAAAGATCAACATTCAAAGTACCCTTCTGTGAAATTTATGAAATGAGAATGGAGTTTGATGAATATCTGATCCAGTTAGTGAAGTACTGGAATTGGAAAAGGTCGAAGAACTATCGACAAAACAAAAAATGATCGGACTTGCAGAAAAGTAAAATATGGACTTCAGGCATCTTTTCAGATACCTTTATTTCAGATACCTTTAAGCATCTTTATTCGATACCCTTAGATCAGTACTTAAGGTAGCCTTTTCGCTCAAGCCATTCGACCTGGGGCCTTGTGTATTTCCAGGTTACTTCGGCTTTGGAATTCTGGACTTCCCATGGATTGGCTATGACAACATCGCCTTCTCGAATCCACATCTTCTTCTGTTTAGAGCCCGGAATTCTGCCCATGCGGACAATTCCGTCCATACACTGAAGTGTCACCCTTTTAGAGCCAAGTAAACATGCAACCGTTGCAAGAACTTCATTTCTGTCCGCACGGGGAATTCTTACCCTTGATACTTCAGGGATATCTCCTGAGTTTACTGGTTTCGTAGATCCTAATCTTCTTTTTCTAATAGTGCTTCTGTAATTAGCCAGGTTAATTCCTCCTTAAAAGACTTTGGTTTATTTTACTGTAAGTTTAAAATTGAATAATTCGCACGATTCCCATTATCGATGCCGGTTCGTTCTTACTTTTCTCTACCACATAAGGTGGAATAAATAAAGAAACAAAGAGAATAAACCAAAAAACAAAAAGAAAAGATGAATCAGATGCTAGTGTAAACTTAATTAC
>PMJC01000233.1:8617-8771 GCA_003157235.1 Methanosarcina sp. | reverse complement strand
AGCTTTCCCTTCTCGCATGGAAATAAGTAAACGTGCCATGAAATCTATAGGGTCCTTTATTTCCCTAGGATATGTCTCAATCCTTTCCATAATTTCAGTCTCTTTAAAAAGTCCGATAAGCTTGGAAAGGTCTGCTTCAGTAAGGTGTTTGATA
>PMJC01000233.1:0-8573 GCA_003157235.1 Methanosarcina sp. | reverse complement strand
AGTACATGAGATTATCTTCCTCATGTGCTCTTCCCATAATTTTTTTGTCATCTGTTTTTTTGTGTGTAAATGCCTTCATATCTCGCGCATTTTCAATTATAAAAGATAGATGCTTTATCAATGAATTATAAATAAAAATTCAAACGTCACTTGTTGATTCACCTGAACAACATTAAATAGGGAAAACTCATTTCTATCATTGGATCAAAAAGGATATTTTTGCTAATTTTAATCAGATTATAGCTTAATTGTAACAAAAAAGGGCACTATTCCGTAGAATATATCCTAAAATATGATATATTCATAAATTTTGTCAAATTAATTTGAGCTAAAAATAGGATAGATTTTCAATATCAATTAGAAGACACGGTCAACCTTAGGGTAAATAGGTCTTCCTACACCTGAGACATCCCTATCAAAATTATGTTCAGCCCCACCTATTTTTTTTCAGCTTCATGTGTTCCAGATGCTATTTTATATCCTTCCTCTGAGAACCAAGATGCTGCTACTGACGCAGAAGTAATTGAAATTATATACAATACTACCAGTAAAATAATTAATGTCTTTTTAGTTCTGTCAAATGTTTGTTTTCCCATTATTTTTGCTCTCAATTTAGATTCAATTTGATACAATTTTCAGTCTGTGATTTTATCCTCACTTTTGATTAGGGAGGGTTTCGATATTTTCACAAATTATTTATATGCAGCTTATGTGCATGTGATAAAATTTAGTGGTTTATCGAAATCCTCCTTAAGCCCAGTTTCTCTAGAGATTGTTGTCTACACATATTCCTAAAAAATTACGCTGATATTCTAGAAACTGCTGCTCTAAGGATTTAAAAAGTAATGGAAACTCTTCTTTTAGTTGTATGAGAAATTCTTCATCTAATTTTACATTATAAAGTGATCTCACTTTAGATAGCTGGCCAATTGATAAATTAAGAGCCCTCTAAAGGTTAGCTCCCTCAAGGTTAGTCCCCACAAGGTTAGCTCTTTCAAGGTTAATTCTTTTAAGATTAGCCCCAAAAAAGTTAGTTTCTCCAAGATCAATCATACTATAACCTCTTTTTTACCACGAAATACCTACTTTATTGGCTTTTTTATCAACTGTGAACTAAATCAACGATAATTTAAGCTTAACCCAGTCAACAGTACACTAGATGTCGCTGGAAAATCTCTAAGCTATGGATGGACACAATCTAAACTAAAATACCGGTAGCAAAAAGTACATTAAAAGGATCAGAAAAAATAATGAAGAGTTATATTCCTTTTATTGTAAACCCAAATACCGTTGCTCCGAAAATATATCCCTTAAGTATAAATGTATTCTAGGCAATTATTGGCTTAGCCTTTGTATCTGTAACTAACTCTCTTTTAGCTGTTCGCTTTAAAGTACAATGTACAATTATCCCTTATTTATTTTAAATTAATTATACAAAAAATAGTTTCTGAATAAAACTTATTTCCCCATAAAATATTTTAAAATCTAACAACAATTTAATATTAATTAAGTCTTTATTATATTAGGAGATTTTAGTCGTGCCCCATTAGCTGGTTGATATTTTCACCTTAGAATGTACTTTGATTCAAATGCGCTAGTTTTTAAGCTTACCTGCATGCAGAGAATCGAAAACCACACTGCGCAGAAAATGAGATGTAGAAAGCAAGTATGTGACTTTTCTGGAGAAACATCAATTAATTATTGGTAGACCACTCATTTAAGCGGCTTATAAATAACTTGTTGAAATGAGAAATTTATCGAAATACTCTTTAAAGTAAATGTTTTTGTTTCCGTTATAAGACTTATGCACTTGAAGTATGAAATCAGGTACAATCACAATTATAATTTAAACTTTAACACTTTAGCCTGGGTAAAACAATACTAATGACCATCTTTACTAGGATTCACTAAGCAAATTTCTATGGACTTATTTTCTATGACTGTAGGTTATTGATTGTGTTTTTATTTACCCAGTCAGTTGTATCTGTTGTATCAAAATAGATACCCTCCAACTGATTTTTAGTAAGCTGAATAATTACCTTTAATTTTAGACATTTGTAGGTGTAATGATATTTATTTCTCGGTTCAATCGCATATAGTACTAATGAAGTTTCATAACAAGCTATTTATGGACAGGTGGGGGATTCCATTTAAATGACTCAGACAAGAAGACCCCTTTTGCTCATTATCCTCGATGGGTGGGGCTACAGGGGAGACGAAGAAGGAAATGCTGTCCTGGCAGCCAGAACTCCAAACCTTAACTTGCTGGTGAGAGAATATCCCTGGTGTTTTTTAGAAGCGTCTGGAGAGGCTGTTGGCCTTCCAGAAGGTCAGATGGGAAACNNGTGGAGATTTTTTCAAAAACCCAGTTTTTCTAAATTCAATTTCAAATGTAAAGGTCAACGACTCAAAACTGCACCTCATGGGGCTTACCTCGTACGGAGGTGTACATAGCTATATGACTCACCTTTATGCGCTTATAAAACTTGCACATGAGAAAGGACTTCAAAAAATATATATACACGCTTTTTTGGATGGAAGGGACGTACCCCCTAAGTCCGCTCTTGGCGACATAAAGAAACTAGATGCATTTTGTAGGGAAAATGAGGATGCAAAAATCGCAACGATCTCAGGGCGCTACTACGCAATGGACAGAGATAATCGTTGGGATAGGACAAAACTTGCTTTTGAAGCTATAACTAAGGGAGTTGCCACTTATAAAGCCCCGGATGCAGAGACTGCAGTTTCTGAAGCCTATGGCAGGGGAGAGACTGATGAGTTTGTAAAACCGACTATAATCATTGATTCAGAAGGAAATCCAGAAACAATCATAAAAGATAATGATTCGGTGATTTTCTTCAATTTTAGGTCAGATAGAGCGCGGCAACTTACCTGGACTTTTGTAAAGAAAGACTTTAAAGGCTTCGCGAGGGAAAAACGTCCGAATGTTTACTATGTCTGTATGGTCCAATACGATGAAACCCTAGATTTGCCCATTGCTTTCCCTCAAGAAAAGCTGGTAAAGGTGCTTGGAAAAGTACTTAGTGAGCAGGGATTTATCCAGCTCCGCATTGCTGAAACCGAAAAATATGCACATGTAACTTATTTCCTGAACGGTGGACAGGAAAAATGTTATGCAGGAGAAGATCGTTGCCTGATCCCCTCTCCGAAGATTGCTACCTATGATCTCAAACCCGAAATGAGCGCATATGAAGTTACGGATGAGGTTATCATGCGAATTCGGTTAGGAAAGTATGATGTCATTATCCTTAACTTCGCAAACATGGATATGGTTGGACACACCGGTATTTTTGAAGCTGCAGTAAAGGCAGTCGAAGCTGTGGATAACTGCATTGGCAGGATTGTAGCAGTTCTGAAAGAAACAGGGGGAATAGCACTCATAACTGCAGATCACGGAAATGCTGAACAGATGATAAACCTGAAAACAGGAGAACCGTATACAGCCCATACTTCAAATCCGGTAAAATGCATTTACGTAGGAAATGATGAGGTAAAAACTCTTAAAAATGGGAAACTGTGTGACCTTGCGCCAACTATTCTTGAACTCCTCAGAGTTCCGAAACCGCAGGAAATGAAAGGAAAATCACTTATCCAGGATTTGCGTATTTGAGGTACAAAATCAAATACAATGGGCGTTGTAGTTTAACATGTGCTTTATATAGTTGGAGGTTTATGCCATTGATTTTTCAATTCAATTACGTGAATTTTATTCACCATTCATAGTTTTTTGTAGCAAAAATGAGTTCTAAATTTCTAACCTTAAGCCTGAAATCAATATTTTGCTCCAGCTTCACATCAATGAATACCTTGGAAAACTGTTGAGAAAATAGGGCAATTTGTCATGAAGAGATTTTCAAGAAGAACATAAGCTTTTTGGGAAAAAGGTTTATACCTGAGACTAATGAAATACAATGAAGCAGATATTTTCTTCGATTGGAAATGGGGTAGAAAAAGCCAGATCATTCAAAACTGATAGTAGTTTAACGAATTTTTATCACGATTTATTTGCTTATTTCAACAAACTATATTTTTACACTGAAAAATGGACAGGATTCTTACCCTTAATAAGGGCGAGATTTATATGTTGTTGGTTTAGTTGATTCACTGTCTAAAGACACTTCCTCACAGTGAGAATCTATATTTATACTGGTCTCATTTGTTTTAGTTTCATTTATATTATTGATTAACTATAGCTCCCACTCTATCAAAGAAAACTTAACCACATACTTTAATGTATTTCAGGACTATGTCCTACACTCGAATCACCTGCCCAAACAAATTTTTTATATAAATTGCTTCAATACATTAGAAGGTGATACAACATGGTAAAATTTGAGCTTGATGATTCTGGAGTGTATCGGAATACCAACGTTTTCGATCAGCTTCTCAAATTTGTAAAAGAGAATTGGGGGAATGATAGAGCAATTCTCAAAAATTTCGAAGATTTAGCCGATATTGATCTTGTTGGGTGGTTCATGCAGGACAAAGATAATGAAATTTCGGTAGGTATCGAACTCAATGAATCTAGTGACCACAACTACGACGAAATCATTTTCTATGATAAAAACAAAGAAGATGTAACCGTATTTTCAGTAATGAGAGAAACTATCGCTTGATGTGTAACATATGTTCAATAGGCAACGCCTGGTTGACCTTATAAGTTTGGACTTACGCAGTTGAACTGAGAAATCAATAACATTAAACTCTTGATTGTATAAAAAATGAATTTGACAACAATGTATATTGAACTTGATTTTGTACCTCAAGTGCGTAAGTCTTATTGATAAATAGCCATAGACATATGTTGAAATTTTAATGTCCTCAAAGATTAATCCTTTAAACTGTCTGTTATTGTATTAAAGTACGAAACTATCTAAAAGTTTAAAATACAATAAATCCTTTTAGTATAACTATAATAGTCATTAAAGTTGTTCTAAGAATTCTCAATGAATTAAAATTAAATGAGTTTTGGAATAAGCTCGATGAGATCTATTGATGGATTCCCGTCAACTTACTATTTAGATATTTTTCATTACCTTCCATTTCCTTTTCAGTTTCCAGAACCTTAAGAGTGATCTTCATAACCGAATCTGGGTTAAGTGAAATGGAATCTATCCCCAATTTTACAAGAAACTCCGCAATTTCAGGAAAGTCACTTGGAGCTTGTCCACAGATCCCGCTGTGCCTTCCATTTTGTTTTGCACCCAGCACAGCCATTGCCATTATTTTCATAACTCCCTGATCTCGCTCATCGAATTCTGCAGCAAGTAATTCGGAGTCTCTGTCAACGCCAAGGGTCAGCTGCGTCAAGTCATTTGAGCCTATGGAAAAGCCATCGAAGAATTCGCTGAATTCTTCAATAAGAAGAACATTATTTGGAATTTCACACATAACATAGACCTCCAGCCCATTTTCGCCTCTCTTTAGCCCGTTTTTCTCCATCTCGGCAATTACTTTTCGTGCTTCTTCAACGGTTCTACAGAAGGGAATCATAAGAATGAGATTTGTAAGTCCCATTTCATCTCTGACCTTTTTCATAGCCTTGCACTCAAGGGCAAAACCTTCCCTATAACGCTCATCACAATAGCGAGAAGCTCCCCTAAAACCTATCATGGGATTGTTCTCCTCCATTTCGAAATAACTGCCCCCAAGAAGGCTTGCATACTCGTTAGTCTTGAAGTCACTCATGCGAGCTACAACCGGCTTTGGATAGAAAGCCGCAGCAATAGTCCCAAACCCTTGGGCAAGCTGCTCAACAAAATACTCTTGTTTATCATAACCTCTTGTAAGTTGTTCGATTTCCAGAAGGACTTTAGGATCTTTGACCTTTTCAGGGTGTACAAGAGCCATTGGATGGATCTTAATATAGCTTGTAATTATGAATTCCAGCCTCGCAAGTCCAATTCCATCATTTGGGATCATGGAAGAGGCAAAAGCTTCCTCCGGATTTCCAAGATTCATCATAATCTCAGTTTTCGGGCGTTTTAGGTCTTTGAGATTCAGAGTATCTTTATGGAAAGGAAGAATACCATCATACACAAGCCCGTCCTCTCCTTCCGCACAGCTCACGGTGATTTCTCTACCTGTCTCAAGAACCTCGGTTGCATTGCCTGTTCCTACAATTGCAGGAATTCCTAATTCTCGGCTGACAATAGCAGCATGGCAGGTCCTTCCCCCTTTGTTTGTGACAATTGCAGCTGCTGTTTTCATGATAGGTTCCCAGTCAGGAGTCGTGTTGTGCGCAATCAGAATTTCTCCTGGTTTAAAAGAGGACAGATCTGAAACATCCGGAATTAAATGAGCTTTTCCAGAAGCAATTTTGTCTCCCACGCTCTTGCCTCTTACAAGAATTTCAGACCGTTTTTCAAGTACATAGGTTTCCAGAATGTCTTTGCTTTTTTGGGACTGGACAGTCTCGGGTCTTGCCTGCACTATAAAAAGTTCCCCTGTTATGCCGTCTTTTGCCCACTCGATATCCATAGGCCTGGGTTCTCTATACTTTTCAGAGTAATGATTTTCGATAGTTATTGCATACCCTGCAAGTTTGAGCACTTCATCATCATCAATACATAAACGAAGCCGATCAGCTTCAGGAACCTCCACGTTTTGGGTAAGTACTTTGGAGTTGCCACGCCCGTAGATCATTTTGATCTCTTTGTCCCCTACTTTTTTCATGATAATTGGCTTATACCCTTCCCTGAAAGTCGGCTTAAAGACATAGAACTCATCTGGATTGACCTGGCCCAGCACGACATTTTCTCCAAGCCCGTATGCGCCTGTAATGAAAACCACGTCCTTGAATCCGGTTTCAGTATCCAGAGTAAAAATAACACCGCTAGAAGCTAGATCAGATCTTACCATCTTCATAATCCCAATCGAGAGCCCCACTTTGAAATGATCAAAGTTATTTGTTACACGGTAAGAAATCGCCCTGTCAGTGAAGAGCGAGGCAAAACAACGCGAGCAAGCGTCTCTAAGCCATGGATATCCTCTGATATTTAGGTAAGTTTCCTGCTGGCCAGCAAAAGAAGCGGTAGGAAGATCTTCAGCAGTTGCCGAACTCCGGACAGCTACATCCGTATCATCTCCATACTGCTCGCATAGACTATCATATCCAATTTTGATTTCTTCCCAGAGATCGTCAGGAATTCCTGCCCCAAAAATCAGATCCCTTGCGATTTTCCCCCTTTTTGCAAGGTCAGTGACATTTGCAATATCAAGACCTTCCATTGCTTTTTTAAGCTTCTCTATAATTCCTCCGGCTTTGAGGGTGTGCCAATAAGCTTCGTCAGTCACTGCAAAGCCGTTAGGGATCTTTATCACCTTCGAAGTAAGCTCCCTGTACATTTCCCCAAGAGAAGCATTCTTTCCACCCACAAGCGGGACATCGTCAATCGTAGTCTCTGAAAACCAACGGATGTACTTGCTCTTAATCTCAGACATTTTCCAAAATCCCCTTTAAAATTATTGTTGTGAATAAAAAGTTTGGCAATAAACTTAAAATTTCATGCATTAGTTGAAAAGTTTTTCCAAATCAGTACAATGTATTCTTGGATTAAGTAGGTTCCACTTGTAATTTATGCATTGATTTTTCATGAACTACATCTCTTTACGTTCAGATTTTAAGGCAATTTGAAACCTGCAATCATTCGGAGTTTATGGCATTCTGTGGCTTCCCTTCAAGGAATTTTTCTACATTTTGAACACAGACATTTGTGCACTCCTCAAGGGATTCATGGGATAGAAAAGCTATGTGTGGCGTAAGCGCGACGTTTTCAAATTTCATCAGCGGGCTATCTAATGGCAGTGGTTCTTTATCAAAAACATCAAGACCTGCTCCACCAATCTGTTTTTCTCGAAGAGCTTTTATAAGAGCAACTTCATCGACTATCTTTCCTCTGGCTGTATTTATAAGAATTGCACTTGTCTTCATTCTTGCAAGCTCTTTTGTGCCTATCATATTTTTTGTGGATGAAGTGAGCGGTACGTGAAGGGTGATGATATCTGATTCTTTGAGTAATGTATCCAGATCAACAAATTTTACTCCAAGTCTTCTTGCTTTTTCTTCACTCGGATGGCTTGTAACTGAAATAACAGTCATATTAAAACCGTGAGCTATCTGTATAACTCTAACTCCTATACTACCGGTGCCTATTACCCCAATTGTTTTTCCCAGAAGTTGGTTCCCAATATAGTCTCTCCAATCAAAATTCCCCTTTCGTATCCCGATATCTGCGAGATGCACTTTTCGCAAGAGATTTAGAGCTAAAGCAAACACCATTTCTGCAACTGAATCAAATGCATAGTCAGGAACATTAGATACGATTACACCTTTTTCAGTCGCTGCTTTAATATCTATATGGTCATAGCCGGTTTGCCACACAGAAATCATCTTCAGATTTTTAGCAGCACTGAATGCTTTTTCAGAGAAACCATATCTTCCGACAATGACTATATCTGCATCCCTAACTCTCGATACGAATTCTTCCATGGAAGATGGCATACTTTCAAAAATAGTGAGATTTCCAAGAACCTCAAGTCTTTTCCTGTAT
>PMJC01000135.1 GCA_003157235.1 Methanosarcina sp. | reverse complement strand
AGGATGAGTATTGAACGTCAGAATGAGTTGAGTGGCAAAGGAAGCCTGCCTTGATTGCTAAGAGGAGTGAAAATGGTCGATATTTCAGTGATTATGGGTTCTGAATCCGACAGATTAATCGCTAATCGTGCGACATCTGTGCTTGAAAAGAGCAAGTATACTTATGAAGTGATGGTTATTTCCGCNNCTTGACAGTTACATTTCAAGCACTGATGCAAAGGTCTTTATCGCAATTGCAGGTTTATCGGCAGCTCTCCCTGGGTTTGTAGCTTCCAAGACTAAAAAACCTGTAGTTGGAGTTCCAGTGAGTGCAAAACTTGGCGGACTAGATGCTCTTCTTTCCATAGCCCAAATGCCTAAAGGGGTACCTGTCGGAAGCGTTGGGATCGATAACGGAGCAAATGGTGCGTACTTTGCCTTGAGAATTCTAGATTTAATTGATAGCTATTAAATGCTTAAGGAACTAACGATCTTCATTATTTAATGGGCTTTGTCTGATATCTTATTTTTCAAAATTTAGAACGCTTTTTCCTCCCGATATCATTGCATATAATACAGATCATCTCCATATTTTCATGGATATTTTTTTTTAAAGTCTAACCAATCAATCTGGTTAAATTAGTAAATTAGGAAAAGTATTGTTAGAAAGGCACATCTGAATTTTGGGAGTTTTTGGAGAATAAGACGTAAGTGATGATGAGATTTACAGCAGAAAAGGATATTTCTCAGATACTTTGCTATCAATATGGAGGTCATTCTTTTAAAAACAAGAGCATGTTGTTGTTTAGCGCACATTTTTTTCATGCTTTATACTTTTTTTGGATAAGATATTCAAAAATAATTTTCTGGACAGGAAATTATGTTTTGTCTATGAGTTGTTGGAAATCGTAAATCAAAACTCTTTTTACATTTTGTCGTAAATCAGATGTATAATAGATTTTCATATTTAATTAATGAGTCAAGAACAGACTGGTTTATTATTTTTAGTTTTTGAATCTTGCTAGTGAGTTATTGAAAATAGCAAACAAAAGAGTTTTTCGAATTTTTCCCTAAAATGGAAGGATACTCATTTTTCAGATTTAATCAATGACCTAATGCCACGAAGTATTTTTTTGTCCGTCATTAAGTAGTTGAGGTTCCCATAATTAATTTTTCAGATGACGAAGTTTGTGTTTTCATACACTGAAGTCCATAGGTTCTAACTAATATCACTTAAGTGCGGAACGAAAAATAGGTGGCCATAAATAATGAGTGATGTTACCCACAAAAGTCACGTACTTGCTTCTGCACTTCATTCTTTGTGCTATATAGTTCTTGTCTCTCAGTATGACTGCAAGCTTGGATATGAGTGTTTTTGGACAAAGTATATTCTAGGATGAAAATAGTAACTATTTAAAGATGTACAATAAAAAATATCATTAAGTGAATTTTTGAAATAAAGTCAACCAAATAATTGAGAAGAACTATTTTTTGACTATCCACTTTTTTTACTCAGGTTTAATTTCAAGTTGTTCCTTTGAATCCTGATCAAATCTTGAAAAGGAGTGTATCTACCATTTTTAGGAAAATTTATAGAGAATCTTAGAATTCAGATTTTCAATAATTCATGGACATCATCAGAAAATAAAACACAAGAATCTATATCTTGAAGAACTACAGTATTAATTGCAGAAGATATCGATAAATCTTTAATTTTCACTAATCATTTATATACAATTTGTAAGTATATGACTTAATTTAGGAGTTTATCGAAGTCCTCAAAACGTCATGAAATGCCGCTACAACTTTTTTCTAGAAAATCTGCTTCGAAAATCAGTTTTTATCGACGAGTTTTGCTTCCAGAATCTTTAAAGATCCACTATCTCCTTCCCATTCAATTTCACTTTTTACAATTTCAATATGTTTCTTATAGAAAGGAGCATCAAGGACAAGAGTTTCATATTCTCCCCCTTCTCCAGCCATGTGGATCATATGCCTGCGATTAAGAGCTTTAAGATGTTCGATGGAATTTACATTGATAGGACGGCCAAGGCAAGATTTATCAAGGCCTTCGGCTGCAACCTGGACAATCCGGATATCAAGAACTTTTGACATCTCGTTGAGCAATTCTTCAGGATCCTTGTGCCATAGAGGAGCGCAGAGCCGAAGATCCATAGAATCACAAGTTTTCTGAATTCTACCTGCCTGATACTGAGATTCAATAGCTCCTACTAATATCCCTTCTACGTTCACTTTTTTTAAAGCAAGGGTCAGGTCATCTAGTTCAAGTTCCTTAATTCCACTGGACTGTTGCTGGATCAACGGGATTTCACAGGCAGTTGATATTAGTTCTACCATGTGAAGGTTGATGGAATGAAACATGTAGGAATCGCTCCTTGCTGGAACAATGTTAATTAGGTGAGTGACCTCATGCCCTTCTTCTAAGGCTTTGTGTATGGCAAAAATCGAGTCTTTGCCACCTGAAATTAGTGCTGCGAGTTTCATCTGCATCCCTATGTTTAACCACTTTTTCCGTACCTCAGGGTTATGATCGTGATTCATCATGTAATATTTGATATATTTTTTGATTTTTCAGCCTTTAATCTCGGTATTTCCAACCTCAATATACTTTTTCCAGCTTTCCAAAATTAGCTTCGTAACGATATTTCATTTCTTCTCAGTTTGGAAGGCATGTCTGACAGCCCGTTTTTGTACTGGAAAGGAAANNTCCTGTGGTGCCAACAGTTCTAACAGAAACCACAGGAAATGTGAATTCTTCTTTATCGGTATAGATTCTGCTCCATTCAGCATCTTATGTGACTATGATAATTGCAATGATAGTGTTGAGCTCACATAAGTTTTTCTCTGTATCTTCGAAACCCATCTGATTTCATGCCGATTTGGAAGAGGATAGCAGTATAATCGAGGATGATTTCTAGTTTCTCTTTTGAATACGTGCTAGGTCTTGGCCCGGATCAAAGGATACAAAGTTGGCTATTTGCACGATGATGCAATATATACTAGATCTCCGATGGCGAACTGGACAAATTGGATATATCTTGGTTCAAACTCTTTGAATTTTGAAGAGGCTCTACAGTAAAAATATATGTTATCTGGTTATTTTCCTTGTCTGTGAAAATAAAAGCTTTGGAAACTTGCAATGGCAACCATAATGTTAGCAGCACTCCCGCTTGGGTACTTTTGGTAATCAAGCGCAAGGAAACATTCATTTTTTTCTTCTATTTTTTCAACATCAACGATGTAATCCAGAGCATGATGTCCTACCATGGAAATTTCTCCGTTTATGTAGTATCCTCTTTTTTCATGGGGCTCGGATGACCCCAGAGATTTTTGGGATTTTATACATTTAAAATATGGATAAATATACAGAAAATATAACCTATTTTTTGTCGGCTTCTATCCTATGAAATACACCTTCTTTTTCTCCATGAGCTTGTTTGAGCTTGTCTGGACTAAATTATGAGAATTTTTGTAAAACACTAAATTTTGTTATATAATTATAATTGGTATACTATTAATATTAGCGAAAAGTCAAAAGTTTATCAATAATCCTCTTTAAGGTATGAAAAGCTTCACCATTATGCCTATGCAATTTCTGGTATTTTTGACAGTTTTTTCCGAAAAACTCTTTTTGCCATGTTTTCAAAAAAACTGTTTATTTATCTCCTTTATTTTTCTGCTTTTTGTCTCCCTTATCTCCTAATCTTTCGAATTCAGTCACTTCGACAACTGTCAGTGGAATGTCGCGGAGAGATTTACCTATCACAGATTTTGTAATCCTTTCTGCGTGTTCTGCAGATTCGGCATCAAAAACTTTCATCTCAAAAATAAGTCCCACAAGAGCAGTATTTGCTGCTATAAATACACTGCTGAAAGGCTCGCAACATGCAGGGCAGGAAGTGGTTCCTACGTCGACCTCAACAAAGTCCAATTTGGGGTTCAGGCGCTTTCCAGCTTCAGAAATCGCTACCCCTATCGCATCATCAGTTGTCTTTACATCTCTAACCAACCAAGCTGCTTCAAGTACCACATGAAAGTTTTTCATTATTATTCACCGTAATTATTCTATTATTATACTTTTTTAAGAATATTTTCTGATTGGGAAAATTTTTGCAGAATCTAAAGAATGGATTAAAATATATAAATTGTTTCTTATTCTGATAACAGTTATGTACGTTCTTTTGACATTGTTTTTCAGTTCTGTTTTTTGTTTTTAGTTCTATATTTTCAATTTTTTCATTCAGGGATACCTTACTTTCTCTATTCTATGTGGATTCCCGCATTTTCATTTTTTGCTTCTTTGTTCTTTTTTCTCATATGGTGAAAAGGGTTTCATCATCAACTACAAAAATACCGAGTTTTGTTCCCGCATCAAGCCATGCATGACCATAGCTGAAAGAGGCGAGAGCATTTACCGGATCTCCCTTGTTCCGAAAATAAACTCCATCCTTATAATAGGCTTCAGCCATTGTGTAATAATCTTTTGCAATGTTATTCATGTGGGAATTTGGAGTCGGGAAATATTTTGCTTTTTGCAGTGCTCTTTTTAGCATATCTTCATATCTTTTGACTTTTTCGCTTAAATCGGCAGGCACCTTGATCACCTGAGAAGCAGATTGGTAGCTTTATTCTTTCTTTTTACTCCATCCTTTTCCATAAGCTCCATTGGTCCTCCAGCCAGTATCACAAGTGCTTCAGCTTCAAGGAAGTGTAACTTTCCTGGAATTACGAGTATATGGAGGGGTTTCCCAAAATTGAAGTGTTTTAGCTTTTTTGCATAATCAGCTTTTATTACCGGTTTTTCTGAGCCTGCTCTAGCTATCCCAATTGCAATAGTTCGGTTTATGAGTCCTTCTCCTCTTTTTTCATCAATTTCCAGAAGAAGCTCAAGTGCTGTGTTCACGGTCATGTAGTCATTTTCCGTATCAATATCCAGAAAAATTAAAGTATGAAGATCCATTTTTATATTTTGATTTATAATATCATAAGGTGTTTCCGAGATAATTCTTGTGCCTCTCTTGCTTTTATAAGGGTGAGGAATGCTTGTGGATTTCCCAAAGCAATAGTTCTGCAACCCTGTGAGCCCTGAAACGGCTGAAGTAATGGAAGCTCCATGAATCAGGTGGGTGTCTATTCCTAATTTTTCTGCTCTCAGGCGCAGATCCACGTGGGTTGTAGAAATCATCGTGTCTCCCCCAGTCAAAAAAACTATATTCATTTCTTTTGCTTTAACCAACCAATCCGGCTGCTGTTCTATATTCTCTCTTGAGAGCAAACAAACTTTTTTCCCATATAGCTTTTCCATTTTATCCAGGTTCGTACCCATGAGACATGAAGTATAGAACTCCGCATAAACAATGTCAGCTTTCCTGACAGCCTCCAGTCCCTTTAAAGAAATGTCATACTCGCTAAAAAGACCCAGCCCTATGAATGTGAGCATAGCCTGCTTTATGGGCTTATTATCTTAAAGCTTTTTGTCGCGGATATATTCCGTTACATTACAATTGTATATACTTTTTATTTCGTCTGGTTTTTTTGATTTACTATAGTCAATTGCATGTGGATTGAAGCCTACATAATCATTATGTTTAAAACGTTTTTTTTACAGCAATAGCATAGTCTTTAGACTTTGAACTTGAGAAACAATGTATTGATCGAATTTGGCATTCATCTATGGTCAACCTAAAATTGATGATATGAAAATTTGAAACAAAATGTAGTCGGATGTATTGAAGTTGTGAAAAGTTCAAAAAATCGGTATGCTGAGAAGTTATTATATTGCACATTTAAGTGGTGGGGCTAAAATTGGAATAGATGATGTGAATGGAGAAAAGAGTGCTAGTAATTTTTGAGAACACAATGAACTTGAACTTGCTCTGGAGACTTGGAGTTCTCATCCTTCGAAAACAAAATGTGATATCAACCAACAACTTTACAGAACCCAAAAACTCAATTTTTAGATATCATATCCAGAAAATTACAGCTCTTTTTTGGAATTGCCATATATCTTGTAGAGTTATAAAAAAAATAATATAGTTATTATTTTACAAGAGAAATAATATTTAATTTTCAATTAGTGCCAAATGTTAGCTGTAAACAGTTTAGGTACTGATGGTAGTTAGTTAATAACTGGTGTGGGGATCTAATGGCTATAATTTGTGGGACTGCTTCCCCAGAAACTAAGAAACACTACAAACGCCCACAAGTAATGGATACCATTTTAAGAGTCTCCAAAACTTCAAATTCTCTAAAATGGGCTGTTGGGGATTCTATAGCATGGTACAGAACAGGGATAAAGGGAAAGAAATTTCCTCAGCCTATGAATTCAAATACCTATAAAGAATCAACAATTCGGCATCGGACACTATATACAACCCTTTCATATTTTTCTCAAGAAACTTACGATATTGAATTAAGCTCAATTGAAAAGCAGGAAATTACTCGATTAAGCAAAGAGCAGGTGAAAGCCTATACTTTTGGAATAGACATCGATACTATAGATAAAGTAAACGGTCACGGAGCCAACATAAGAGATCCTGAAGTAAAAAAGCAGTAGAAGCCATGGCTAAATTTTTTATAGAAAAGCTTCGGGAATATGTTCCCAATTCCGTATATGCCTGTTTTCCGGTGGTGGAATTTATGTTTTTTTGCATCATTGAATATTTAAAGACTATTTTTCTAGGATTATAAGTCCGGAAAGCCCTGGATATGTGAAGATGGTGGAATATCTAACTGATGCTCTTAATACATTGATTAAGGCTCTATCTGATGAATTCTTCCGAAAATTCTCGCAATACGAACCTTATGTTAAAGCTGATGAGCTTAATCAAGCAAAAAGAATCTTTAAAAGTATCTACGCATACATAAAAAGCATCCATATCCAGTTATACCGCTGGATGTAAACAACCCTATTATAAACTTTAATCATGCTAACCTACCCCTTAAAGATGAAGTTCTGGAAGCTGGGGAAACTTGGTACATCATTTACGATGATGAGAATGGTTTTCTTCGATTCCTTAAAATGTATCTTGAAGAAGCAAGGGAAAAAAAATGAAAACAAAAATTAAAAAATACCGGGACATCCGGACTGGTTGAGATATCTACTGGACATTTTGATTTTTCCCATTCCCCTCCTTGCGTTAAAAATATTATGTGTAGACAGGTTGGTGGAGCAGGAGCAACTAGAGCGTTGACTTTCTGAGCAAGTTTTTTTAGACAGATGAGATTATCAGAAGAGTACGTACAGAGCATATGGTTAGAGATTATGGAAAGATGGGGAGCTTCTAAAGCTAAGGTTTTCGAATCATAGTTTAGACGGATGAATTGTCCTTCATGTAGGACGCTAAGGACACCTGGAAGCGATTATCCAAGACTAGACATTACTGAAATGCGAGCATGTAAGCCTGATATGAAATGTCATTGTGTAAGGGATGTCAAGTTCGGTTTACTATGTAGACAGGGAGCTTTATAAATCTAAATTAAGAAGAGATATGTACCGATAATCAAAAACACAATCTCTGCCCGCAATTTCAAAAATCACTTGGAATCAAGTGAACGATTGCGGAGATAGAGAAGGATAAGTTTCACTAGGCTTTAGTACTCCATACAGTATTTTTAAGGTTATTGATACGGAAATTAAGGGCAAGCCTATAAATGTGTGATATAATATAGGGAAAAAAATTTATTTCCAAACTATGCACACACCCCACACACCCCACACATTTTGACTAATTAGGTTTACTTATAACGTTATTTTGTATAGGGATCATACTGACTTACCCTATACAACCTTACACACAAAACCCGAACTCGGATAATCCCTTTTGTCTTTATTTTAATTTTACTTTAAATTAGGGAGAAACTGTATGAAAAAATGATATCCTTTATTTCATTAACTTAACTGATCTAGCTGCTTTCTTCCCAGTTCTCGAATAATTAGACTTAATCTCAGCTCGCAAATAGGTTTTTGATTGTTCGTTAGACTTTGATATCAGATTGAGGATAATGCCTTATACAGCCCCATAATCGTTCCTTTTTTGATTTAAATAGTTTTAAATTCCGGCTTCCTATTTGAAAATATAAAGGACTATTTATATCACTTAATTTGTATTATCTCTATGTAATATAAATTTATGTAACAATATCGAGAACTTATCTAGGATATGGGAAGTGGATTAATAATAATGTAACTCACATGCTGTCTTATAAGTAGGGTCAGTAGCAAACTGTTGTGGGCTTCCATAAGTTCACCGTTTCAGTCCATACTCTCGATTACTAGAAAATAAAAATGGAACTATTTTTCATCTATTTTACNNGAGTGAGGTATTTGTTTAGGTTTATTAAACGAGCCTTAGTCTGGAATCACTCAGTTTAGCCTTGGAATTTTTAGAAAATGAAATCCTAGCTTTGCATCCAGATCTTTAATAATCTAACCCCCTATTTTATGCCTAAGCAAACTAAAATAATTTTAAATATAACATACACTTATATTAATTAATTAAAGTAAATAAACGGTGTGACCATGGCAAGAACTTGTATGGTACAGGTACCACAGTAATACAGAGATTTCTGTTGATAATGAAACGGTTTGAAATCGCTTCTGTAGGACACGTGCGCATTGCAGGACAATCCG
>PMJC01000152.1 GCA_003157235.1 Methanosarcina sp. | reverse complement strand
TTTATGACCATATAATTTTGAATAGATCCAAGTTTCATTAATAAATAGTTTTTGTGCTAAAAGCTCTGAATTTCTGAAGTTTCATCCCAGAACAAGAAAACATTGCTGATCTATTACTCTTGGAGCTTATGGGACTCCTAGAACATCTGGAGCTCCTGGAACACTTGAAACTAATTAATGTAGGATTATAAATAGAAACTTTCATAAAAATAAGAATATATTATCCAAATAATTAATATTTTTGAATATTTTTGTTCTGCTGTTTAGTTATTATATCTGGATACCAATAGAACAGTAATTTTGCATCCCAAAAGTTGCTATAATAGTTTATGAGATTGGGTCTACATCCATTTTGTATAATTTAGTGAATATTTATTACTATAGTAACTATATCGATATCACCAAATCTCGCTAAAAACATTTTAGAGATCTGTCAGATCTTCACCATCTTCAGTTTTCATAGCCATTTTTTACCAGCCACTCTTTTTTTCATAGCTATTTCTTTACCGCTTCCGGTTTTGGCGATTACTGCTGCAATGGTAACGGACATTAAAAACAAACTACTAGCAAAATACCCAGTGTCTTTTTCATTTGTCTGAACTCCTTTTGATTTCCATTTCATTCTTTAATGTGATACGGTTGATCTTATCTGTCAAATAGTTTAGTTTCTTGGCTGCAGGTGATCAGATGCCAGCAGCCCACCGGAAAATCAACTGCAAGGCGTGAGAATGCCTATAAATTATAACTAGATTTAAGGTATTGTATATTTTTAATATATATTATATTTAGTACTGACTTAAATTAATTAGTATGAAATTTATGTAATCCTTATGTCATGAATTTTAAAAGATGTAGATTTTTCCCCGGATTTTTTTGAAAAATCGGATTGAATTTTTTTATAACCATACAAATATGAATAGAGCAGGTTCTCATAAATGCACAGTTTTTGTGGCAAAACCTATGGTATATTCTTAACGTAAACTCTCCATTCCTATTTTATTCACTAGTAACCCTAATGCAAATTGAACTATCTATATATAATCATTACTTAATATAAAAATAAGTTAAACTATAATGGGTAACATTTAAACAATGGCTAGAAACTCACATAGTTAACCTGAGAATCACACATGAATGTACTAATATAAACAAGGGATTGAAAGATAAATGAGATTTGAAAGGGCAATTACAATTTTATCGATATTATTTCTTTAGTTCAATTATGTAAGTCCTAACCGGATTAAAATGCTATCAACTTAATAAAATAGGTATGGAATGAATGTTAAAACAATCTTTTAGAATGAAGAAAATAATAACCAAAAAGACAATTGTTCTCTTGATGCTAGTTGGTTTCTTATTGTCAAGTCTAGTTGTAGTAGCAGTTGCTCCACCAGGTGGACCGTGTGGTTATCATGATCACGATTGGGACCATGACCATTGGTGACATCATAAAGGCTGTTGTTATGGAGCTCTTATCAGCAACAATGGGTATTGAGCTGTTAGTGGTAATAATGACAAAAATTGTCAAAATTAAAAAATGGAACTAAAATGACGATATGTGTCTTACTGCTCATATAATCCTACACTGAATTTTACAAAAAAGTCATGTCTGATACTTCATTAAAATGAGAGTAAGACATTTAATTTTGTGACCTTTATATTAAAATTTATCTAAAGTTAGGTAAAATATTATTGGTTCACCGTCCTTTTCTTTAACGATAAAACCAGCATGTAGAATCAATTATGCATGTAGAATCAATTATTATACTAACAAAACTTTGTATTTATCGTTTTTCCGGATGCACAGTTTTTGTATCAAAATCTTTTAATTTCCGAAGTTCCACAAGAAATCAGAAAACATTAACGATCTGTTATTCTGGAGCTTATGGGACTTATAGAGCATCTGGAGCTCATGGAACAGTTGGAACTAATTAGCCTAAACCACAATTATAACTAGAAAATTTCAGAATTTTTGGATATGTTTTTGATAATTTTATTATTCTATAGTTTAGAGAAATGTATAATTTTCCACCTAAAATAGCAAAAATCTTCTGAAATTAATCTATGTTGCTTCTTTAGGTAAAGTATAATGTTAGATTCTGAAGACTTCTAAAATAATAAAAAAATCATTATTAATATTTAATTGTTTTTTGATTATAATAAATATTATGTGGGATTATTTTTCGTTTAGAATACATTTTCATATAATTAATTTAAAATAATTAAAGGAATAATTGTATATTGCACCACAGAAAGAACAGACACTTTAAAAGATTGAGAGATAACCGGTAGAGTAGAATTGCTTGGAAGGCGTTGGTCTTATTTCGATATTACATATACTTGTGCGGGTATATATTTGAAGTGACTGTATCTGGGCAGACAGCAGAGACAACTCTTCCAAGCTTTCCTACAATCTTTTTTAATGCGCTTACTCTGGTAAAATGCATAATTTTCTGCAAAATCTGCTCTTTATCCTTTAATTTTCTTTTTTAATTATTTTTCTATTACTACATGCACGGTTTTTATTATAAATCCTATGCATCAGTGCAATCGAGAAATCCCATCTTCTAATGAAAGACAAAAATCGGGTCAAATACAGAAATTCATGGAGAAGATTTGAACAGGATTCCCACGAAGAAAAAAAATAAGAGGTAAAACGGAATCCTCCAAAATTCTTTGTTAATCAAATTATTTT
>PMJC01000369.1 GCA_003157235.1 Methanosarcina sp. | reverse complement strand
TCTTCTCAAATTTAGCTTTCTTTTCCTCTAGATACATTCAAATAACTTATAAGAATATTGAAATTGTCAAATTTACTATTATAACTTAATAAGTAATTCAATAAATAATATTAACTCTCGAATATATATAAAAAGAGGATATAGAAAACTGGAGGTTTTTTCAAATTGAATTCTGAAAAGCTAAAAATAGCTGTCCTTGGAGGAACCGGCAATATAGGGGAGGGAATGGTGCTAAGACTAGCTCTTCAAAACCTAATGCCTGAAGGTGTAAAGAATGAGGTAATTATCGGATCCAGGTCCAAAGAAACTGCAAATGAAGCCGCAAAAAAAGCCTTATCAGAACTTGAAAACTGTGGATTTGATATATCCAGAATAACCATTACAGGGAGTACAAACCTTGAAGCTGTACTGGTAGCTGAAATAATAGTTCTTACAATCAGTTTTGATTATGTTTTGCCCCTACTGGATGAAATCCGGAGGGCTCTTGAAGGCAAAATTGTTATCACTCCTGTGGTCCCAATGGTAAAAGAAGGAAATCTTTTTTTGTATAAACCCCCATCGGAGGGTTCTGCAGCTCTTGCAATTCAGAAAAGGGTTCCTGACTCCACGAAGGTTGTCGCAGCCTTCCACAATGTTTCTTCAGCGAAATTGAAAGACATTGTCAAATGTGAATCCATATATGACGCACTGGTATGCAGCGATGATGCCGAAGCGAAAAAACTGATTATGGAACTCACAAGGAATATGGGATGCCTCAAACCCCTTGATGGAGGTCCCCTTAAGCTGGCAAGCACAATAGAGTCGCTGACACCCCTGCTAATCAATATCGCAAAACTTAATGGGCTTAAAAATCTCGGGATTAATATTTCTTGAGTTGAGCGAAAAATATGACCGGATGAGAAAAGCGACAGCAAAAGGGGGATTTGGAAGTGAAGAATAGATGTGAAATAAGGGGTCCATGGAATTTTCTTCAAATAACTTTATTTGAGTCTTCGATGACAATTCACTGATTAGTTTTTCGACAGTTTTGAAAACAAAATTAGAGCAAAAACTGTTTAATAATAATCACAGATGTTATGCTCAAAAAAGAGAACAAAGAGTGCACTTTAATTTATTTAAATATTTTATACGAGGAACTGTATTTTGTTCTAAGTGCAATCATTAACTATTGAACTGAGAGGATTTCGATAAATCCCAAAATTTAATCATATGTTTATAAATAGTAAATAAATTACTTCTGATAATCGATGGTTTATCTAAATTATCCATAATTCATTAAACAGTATGCTCTACACCAATAATTATGGAAATTATGCCTCACCCAATATTAAGTCAGATACCTACAAATTATATGTAAAATATAACGTGGATATTCAGATTAACAAAAATAAATTTCATTAGATCCATTTTGGTGCAGTTTGATACTACTGATTACAAACTTATGGGAAAAAATATATTCAATAGCGGATATTTAAATAAAATCAGCCCACTAAAATTTGCTCATTAAAACTTAATAAGATGATTGTTGGTGTCTTTTTGCTCAGGCTGAATATTTCAATAGAATAATTATATTAGAAAATCATATGACATTATTATCATTATTATTATCATTATTATTGATTCTCAGCAAACTAAAAACTGTTAAGAGCTTCATTTCGCATTAAATTTTTCAGAGGTTCATTCAAAGATTTTGATAAACATAGCTTATTCAGCCAAAATCTGGATTATCAGGCATTGTCTTCAAGACATCTTCTAGCAGCACAACTTTCAAATGAAGTACTTGAAACAGAATTTATTTAAGGTTAAAATACCCTTTGTGGACAGGATAGACCTGCAGGATACCAGTAATTCACGTATATTTCCCATGTTCCTTGATATGGTCCGTGGTTTTGCTGCCTTCAAATGGAAGCAGAGAACCTTTGACTGTGGTGGATATTTACTAGCTGAGATTGAAGACTTCGAAAGAGCAAAAAGGTTATTCGAAGCTCAAAAAGAAAACACAGTAACAAAAATGAACGAAAATGAGAGGCAGATAATCCAATATATAGCGAGTAAAGGGAAATGCACAATTAATGATATATCAATCTACACAGGCATTAAATATCAAAGCGTGAAACGAGCCTTAGTTGGTAGGAAAGACTGGAAAAGCTTTCAGATCTCTGGAATGCCACTGTTCTTAGACTACAACTTTCCTGTTCTCTATACGATTTTCGGATATATTATAGCAGCCGTATTAGGCTCGCTATGATGCATGGCTATCATATACTTCATGAACAAACGAACAACTTTATAGTCAACGTGAATTAGGAAATAATCGACGTGGAGTTTCAAAAATTCATGATGGAACAAAGATATATGCTGAGGACTGGGGCAGCAAAAATGTAAATCATAGCAAAATCTAGAGCGTTTGATTTTGTACTTCAAGTGTGCAAATTGCAGAAAATTAAAAATTTACTGCGAAGTAGGCGACCAAGTAAGTCTTATTTATAAGAAAGTGGAGAATAATTATAGAGAATTTCGATAAACCTCTTATTTCAGCAAATTGCTTATATTGGCTTTATAAGCAACCATCCAAAAATTGGCTTTTATCGAAATCCTCTATAGTTAATGGATACTCGCAGGCCAAAACCTGTGTGCGTCAGCAACACGAACAGGTAACTAATTCGATCAGAGGAACAGGAGGAAAAGAATTTGATGCAATCTTTTATAGTGGAACATTATCTCAATAAAGCTGTAGATGTTTATTGCGGCGGGCCCGATGTTTTTAGGGGAACCATCGAAGCCGGTGCAGATAACGTTCTTACTCTCAATAATGAAGGGAAATTTACCCATGTAGCCATTGATAAAATAATCGCCATATGGGCCCAATAAACTCATAAATTTATGAGAATTCCGATGAATCTCTGATTTTCACAATTCATTTATATACAATTTAGAAGCATATGATGAAATTAAAGAGTTTATCGAAATCCTCTATAATTTTTCTGACTCAGGAATACTACTCTTGGCATCCAAAAATCTCATCCTTGATATTTTGAAAATACTTTAAGGTATCAAAGGAAATTATAAAAATATATTCTTACAATTCGTTTAAAGCATAATTTTCAATAGGCTAATGAATATTGTATTAACTTCGCAATTTAAACTTTATAGTGGTCTTCTAATGATTTCACAAAGTATTTTTGTATTTTCCGCTCCCTATCTGGATACTTTAAACTATGCCATTAATGACTTTTCGGATAGGTTCTTAGTGCGAGAGGTACGATTCGAACGCATGAACTCCGATGAGACTCGAAACTCAACTATCGCCTTTGACATGGCTGGGCACAACCCTAGAATACCAACACAACATAAAGAAGTTAGATAATCTATGACAAAGAACCTATAAAAACGAGTGAAAACTCGAAGTTAATGGATTGTAACCCAATGTATCGATTCCAAAATAAATACATCATCTATAGAAAAATTCATTGAATAAATTTAAAGCTTAGGTTTGTGGGCATATTTTGGAATAGAAGACTAGTATTTTAACTTTAGTTAGGTATAGTAGTTAAAACAAAATAGAAATAAAAGTGCTTTGAACAAAAAGTCAGATGCTCTGACCATGCTTTTGCAACTATAGGCCCCCCATTCTTGTCAAGGGCGTCAGGGATAATGTGGTCTTCGCAAAGATCGTTGATTGTTACGACTCTGGCAAGAGCACGGGCTGCAGCCATTTCTATCTCATACGTTATTTTTCTCGCAAAGTGCAAAGAGCACCTTTCGTCGTCTTTTGGTCCTTCGAAGAATATTAGACAAATACACCTTTATACGGCTTTTTGTGCTATAATCCATCTCGCTCTCTGCATATTCCCTCTTCAGTGGTTCTCATCTTTCTCTATGTCTCCAGTTGGACCCCTCAATCTAGCCAGCCATTTTGTTTCATCAAAACTCTCAAATACGATCTTCAAAATCATTGTAAGCGATATGGAAAGTAGTACACCTGCAGTTCCGAGTACATAATTCCAATAGATAAAAGAAAGAAAAAAGATTCTGGAGATAATTTCAGATCCTTTCCAGCTAGTGAAGGGAATACAATGTATTCTGCAAACTTATCGACAATCGCGATAACGACAATTACTGATTAAATAAATTAGATGAAGCAATAAAGCATTTGAAAAAGCAATTGAAATTAACCCTAGAAAAAGTATTATCAACCGAAGACTTGACAAAGCCTTTTTTCGGGTTCTGTAAAGTCTTTGAGGGATGAACCCTTAAAAAAAATGGGTTGTAAAAAATCGGGATTTTGTGTGGGTGTAGTGAGTCTCAAAACAACATTCTCACCAATTCGCTTTGCTAGATTAGGAGTTAATTCAGTGGGCTTGGCCATAATAGCACCGTTTTTACTTATTATAATTAATATAAGTGAATTTTATACTTAATATTTATTTAGTTTTCTTCTACATGAAGTCGGAGTTTCGACTAGTTAAATCAAAAATGAGCCAAAAATAGGAGATTTTCATTAGGAATTAGTGAATTTCATAAAACTTAATTTACTGTGAATAAGATAATTTTTTAGTGTAAAAGCAAGCATATTAACGAGATAAATATAGATCATGAATGTGTTTTTACACAATGTTTTCTCCAAAATATTACACATGCTATACTCACATTTAGGAAAGTATGTAAATTACTACTCAAAGCAACAAAAAGATTTAAACCTTATATTTATTCATATTCCCAGCATCATTCGGATAGTATTTCTAGTTGCAGGAGAAAGCCCAAGAATCAAAAGGGTCATTTTGATAAGCATTTTCATTTTAGAGGACTCTTTGTCATCCTCAAACTGAGTTTCAAGCAAGTAAAGAACCCCAATAAAAATAATAAATTTCAATGGATACATAACCAATGCGGTACCAGTAAGCTGGATCAGGTAAGTAGGTACAACATGTTTTTCATAGTAGCCTAATTTGTCTACTCCTACATACGTTGAAGAAGCGTCCATCAGCTGAGCCAGCAGGATTGAGAGGTTAAGGGGATCGGTGAATATAGAGGATTTGAAACAACGGGCAACTAGATAAAAAGCAAATGTCAGTCCGATTCCTGTTCCAATTATAAACAAGGAGACATAGGTAGCTACCAAGTGTTCGAAACGTAGGAGGATAATCATATTTGTAAAAAACCATCCAAGTCCAAAGCCTGCAAAGATAAGATGAAAATCATTCAATAGACCTGCCTTCTGCAGCCGAATGGAAAGCCAGAGGCAGCTTATAGTTACCGCAAAGACAATAAAGTAAATATTGGGAGTTATGAGCAGATAGCTTAATGGTGGATGAACTATACCTGCAGGAGAATCTGCAAAAACGCGCATTGAGGAACCTGCAAGTACGAAAGGTAGGACCGAGGCAATGAAACGAGGTGTGATCTTTACCTCCAACTTCTCGAGAAGCCTAAGAACTCCAAATATGCAAATCCCAAGTACCAATGCCCAGGTAAAAGTATTTACAGGGTTATACCCTGAATCTGTCCGTATAGGATCGAGATAATAGATATTGACAAACTGTGAAATACTATCTATTAAATAACTCATCTTATCACTCATAGGACTTATTCACGTGGGTATTTAAATCAAGCACATTTCAATTTGTAAAAAATGATGTCTTCTAGAGGATTTCGATAAACCTTAATTTTTTTGCATTTGCTTACAAATTTTATACAAATACCGCGTGAGAATTAGAAGTTAATCGCAATGCTCTCCAGACAATTTAATGTTTTATGCTACTGATGTTCAGTATTTCACCAATTAGTAGTCGATTCTAAAGCAGATTGCTTATGCAGCTGAAGAAAGGGAAATAGCAAGTTGAAAGAGTTTTTTAATTGTAAAAAGAAATCAATTGGATATGGAAAAGCAATTATTGTTCTGGCAAGGAAAATTACCACCACAATATGCACCTGATTACAACTGGCGAGATATGCGAAGATGAAACAGGATAGAAAAAGGGAAAAATCAAAAGGGAACGATTGTCGAGATTCAAACATTCTCTGTTGATAAGATACAAATTTAATTAGTGGAATAATCGCACTTATGGAATGAGATGATGGGGGAAGTATGTTAGAAACTGTTTAGTTACGTACTTTAATGTTCAAATGATTTTAAGAGATTTTAACTCCCCAAAGCTCGAATAAATAAAAACATATCGATATTCTGTAAGGATGTGACGCAATAATATACTTCAGTAGATATATTATTGCTTGACTTACGATCCTGGATCCACTTTCCATAGATGTCATCAAAATGCCATCTACTTCCTCAATATAACAGTAGCTTAAAAATTAATTTGGCTTTCGATGAATAATAGTGGTAGATGAACAAACTATATATTTATATATAGATATGAAATCTAGGCTGATATGTTTACTACAATTTTATTGTGAAATAAGTACTTTATTGCCAAAAAACTATTTAAGTCCTACTCCAAATTCCTGCTATAAAAAAAGCAGATAAAATGAATGGAATGTTGATATATGATCGTTTTAGAATAATATAAACTTATTATTGATAAACAAGAAAGAGAATAAATTTATGTAGGGCTGACTCATTAGCAGTCTCTAAACATTTACCCCATAACTTCGTCAATATTATACTAGATTTGAGTTGTTCTTAGTTGGCTAATATAAGCCATTTCTTCAATTTTGTGAATTTTTGTTATACTTTCAAATCAAAAGATCCAGTTTCTGATTCTTTGTAACTCGGGATTTAGAATAGCTACCAATGAAACGTTACACGTACTCTCTGTGACTCTTTTTTTGCAGGATATTATTATATACTACATAACTGTTTGATTCATCTATGGTATCCTTTAGTTTTCCGGGACTTGGTTGGAATATCTGTTTTCTTGGATTCATCCATATCAAGCACATTTGTGACCCAATATATATGTTTTAGTTTTTAAAAATTATCCTGAATACTTTCACAAGCCCTTATGCTTTTAGAGGAACCCCTACTCTTTCTCCAAGGATTTAAACTGTTTCGAGCGGCATATTTTTTTCACAATCAAAATTTATCAAACTATTTGTTTTCAATTTTGTCCAAAAATGCTATTTTTCTTTCTTAATGCTATTTTTCTTCTCTGATAGCTTTGAGGTTCTTTACGCTTGATTATTATGTATTTGAGCATGATGAATTTCGATTTAAATATAAGTTATTTGGTTTTATCAAGCGTATCAAGATTCTATTCAGAGGTGCTATACTCAAAATCAATTACTGTGGTTAGATATCTACTTTATCAAATCTCCAGAGTATGATGGATAGCATTATGAAAGCAAAGAATATGAGGCCCATGAAAGATATAGCGATATCTTCTGTCGTATAAATATAATGACCTCCCATAACAGAGAAATTAGTTCCTAGCGCAAAATACCGAATTCCATTTGAAAGTAGGGTTAAAGGGTTGAATATTGACAGAAACTTGAGAACTTCAGGAAAAGAATCAACTGGATATAGAGCATTGCTTATGAAGAATAGAGGCATGCTGAGCAAAGTTAGAATAGATTGCATCCCTTCGGGTTGATCAACGGTAATAGCAATTGATCCTGAAAGGAAAAAAAATCCTAAGGTAAAAATTCCCACTAATAAAAAAATGCCCACTACTGATACAAGAGTTTGAGTAATATCATATCCTTTAAAAAAATCCATCCCGATCAGTTTCCCAAATATTATTATGATACCCGTCTGAATAAATGCCTTTGTAATGCTTGAAAGTCCAATGCCCATGACAATATTTATTCGTGGGATGGGACTTGCGAGTGTCTCTTTTAATAAGCTGTATTTCTTATCAAATAGGAGAGAGGTACCCCCAAAAAGACTGCTAAATAATACATCCATTGCAATAATTCCAGCTCCCATGTAGGTAAGGTAATCGACATTTGGAACCCCTGGAGTGCTTGGAAGTAATGAAGTAAGTTTATCAAAACTCTTTGACATTGCAAGCCCAAAGAATGCAAGCCACATAACAGGTTGAATTAAGGAACTGAAGAGCGTTGATTTAAATCTGAAAAACTTTACCATCTCTCTCCAGTACACAGCACGGAATTCAAAGTTCATTTCAAAACCTCCGCAATTTTGATCTCTTCATGCTGCTCCTGCAGTTCTCCTTCCCTTAAACCATGACCAGTGTAGTGTATAAAAACATCATCCATTGAGGGCTTTTTGATGTTTACTGTTATGATCTCTATTCCATTTTGTTTAACCTCATCCATAATTTTTGGTAAAATATGCGTGACATCTCCCTCAAGCATTACTCTGAGGAATTTTGTATCTTCGTTTACCCCTTTAACAGATTCCAGTGTCTTTAAAATCCCTGCAGCAGTTTTATTATCACTGGTTTCTAAATATATAAGATCTTCACCAAGCTGATTTTTTAAATCCAAAACACTCCCGGTTGTGATTATTTTTCCGTGATCGATTATGCTGATCCTGTCGCTGAGCTGATCAGCTTCTTCCATATAATGAGTAGTCAAGAAAATAGTAGTACCTTCTCTTTTAATCTCTCTCAAATACTCCCATATTCTCAGTCTCGTCTGAATGTCAAACCCTACTGTTGGTTCGTCAAGGAAGAGGACGGAGGGTTTTGTCATTAATCCCCTTGCAAGTTCAAGCCTTCGTTTCATACCCCCGCTTAGGTCTTTAGCTAAGACGTTCCTCTTAGCTTCCAGTTCAGTAAGTTTAATGAGTTGAGTTATCCTGTTTCTTCTTTCATTTTTTGGCATTGCGTATATCTTGCCATGATATTCTAAGTTCTCAAACACAGTCATTTCATAATCAATGCACATCATCTGAAAAACA
>PMJC01000010.1 GCA_003157235.1 Methanosarcina sp. | reverse complement strand
ATTCTTTACCAAAGAGACTAATATTAGTGAGGCAGACTTAAAGAAACTCAGAGCCATTGTGGACAATCAGATAAAATCAAAATCCAATGATTGAATATTTAATAAAATCAACAATTAGTTGTTCTATACTGTATTTATGCTACATTTTAATATTTAGCAAATCCAGAAATTATCATTTAAACAGGATAGTCTTACTCTTTTCTGTAATTTTCTCCCTGAGTATTCCTTTAATAAATATTTCATTAAATAGACTGCATAATAAAGAAATCGCCAAGAATGATTATTTTACTAATGCTATTACAGGTATAAATGCGATAACTGGACAGGCAATAGAAGGTTCAAGAGATTTGTATAATTATATAAACATCTCAAATCTTTTCATTTTAATATATTCGATAATAGCAGCTTTTTTATTAGTCAGGTTTTGTCTCAATCTTTATTCCCTGATATCCCAAAGCTTTGTTTCGAAAAGGGTATTATACCAAGGGAAAAAGATAACCTTGCTTGATAAAAAAGTAAGCCCGTTTAGTTTTTTCGGGACCATCTATATAAATGAGAACACTTTTATAAATGGTGAAATGGAAAACGATTTAATTTTGCATGAGACCGCACATGCCAGTCAGTTACATTCGATAGATATTTTATTTTTAGAACTGATTCAGATTTTTTATTGGTTTAATCCATTTGTTTACCTCTTTAAACGGTTGATTAAATTAAACCATGAGTTTTTAGCTGATGAATTTGTTATAAAATCAGGTTCTGACAAAATAGATTATGCCAACAAACTCATTAATTATACATTCCGGAATAAAACGTTAAACCTTGCTAGTGGGTTTGATTATTCATTAATTAAAAACAGATTAATTATGTTATCAAAGTATGAACAAAAAAGACGGATTACTTATCAATTAGCATTATTCGTCCCAATCATCGCTATGTTGTTTGTAACAACTGCTTTTTCAAGCATCAAAGATGCTAACGCTGGTACAAAGTATAGTCAGAAATCAGGTATATTCTATGCTGATACATTATTTTGGTCTAGTGAAAATCATGAAATATATCTTAAAGGTAAAGTAATTGTAAAGCATAGTGAAAACAATTTTAAAGGAAATGGATCCTTTTCTTTCTTGGGGAAAGTACACTTACTAATTATTAATGATAAGCCAGTATCTTTAAATTCTTCAATAGTTCTTTCCGGGATAAAATGCGAAGTAATTACATTAACTAAAGAGGAGGCAACAAAAAAATATGGATCGGAAGGGAAATTGGGAGCTATTGAAATAAAGGCGATTAAGTGATCATCATTGAATAATCCGATCGTAACTTTTAACCCTTTCGAATCATGCATATTAGAAATCTGAATACTTATTATAGAAGATTCTTTCTTTCGTTAGTAATTTTTATCCTTATTGGGACTAATTCTTTTATTTATTGCCAGACTGATTCGGCTATAGTATCTGGCCATTTGAGATGGAAAGAAAACTCGATAACCGGATTTCCAGGTAAAGTAAATATAAACGCAAAAGGAGAATCTTCTTTTTTGATTCAAGCTGATGTAGATTCATCAGGAGGATACTCTGTTAAATTACCAATTGGCACTTATAATATCTTACCAGCAGTAAGTTTTTATTGGGTAAAACGATTTATCAGGATTGACAATAAAAATTCACAAATTACCATAACTGTAAAGTCAAATAAAGATGTAATTGCGCCAATACTTGAAATAGATACTATCCCATTACCTGATTTAATCCCGAAAAAGGGTATTCTACATGACTTTAATAATGAGAAGGCAATACTGTTAGATAATTTTATAAAAGGGTATCAAGAGTATTACGAGATACCTGGCGTTTCATTAGCTCTTATAAAAAATGGACAGATTGTTTATCACAAAACATACGGTATTAAAAACACCAATACCAAGGACCCTGTTAATGATGAGACCTTATTTGAAGCAGGTTCAGTCACCAAACCTGTATTTACTTTTGCAGTAATGCGATTGGTGGAAAGAGGAATTCTTGATTTGGATAAACCGCTTTACCAATACCTTCCTTTTGAAGATGTGGCACACGATGATCGATATAAACTTATTACAGCAAGACATGTCCTTAGCCATCAAACAGGTTTTCCAAACTGGGCTAATAGAAACGAAATAGGTCAATTTGATCTATTGTTCACACCCGGCACCAAATTTGGATATTCGGGTGAAGGGTTTGAATATCTCAAGAGAGTGATTGAGCATATAACCAAAAAAGATATTGGAGTGATTTTGGAAGAAGAGCTTATAAATCCATTAAACTTAAAGAATATATATTTTGAAAAAAACGATTATTTGCTCAAAGTTGCAGCCAATGGTCACATTGATAACTTGCCTACAAATATCAGGCTTATTGATAGTCCCAAAGTTGCTTATGGTATGTACACAGAGGCGAAGTCATTTGCTGCATTTATACTTGCATTAAGTAACAGACAAGGATTAAAGCCTGAGACATATAATGAAATGTTTAAAATTCAAACTACAATACCTAAAGATGATTCTGAGAAGAAAGAGGGTTGGGATGTGAATTCTTATCGTGGTTTAGGTTTTGAACTTGAAAAATCGCCTTATGGACTTATCATTGGACATGGAGGTAGTACCAGTACCGGTTATACATGTTATTTCAACATATTTCAGGATTTGAATCTGGGATATGTCATTTTTACAAACAGTGATACGGGAGGTATATTGGTACAATCCCCAATAATGGAATTTTTAATCACTGGCAAAGAAATAAAATAGATTTGAATTGATTAATAGGAATGGATAAAAACACACATGGGTATTGACAAATATCCTGTCTAGCCTTGTAATGAGACTAAGTTATACCGAGACGGTTTTGGGGCACCGAGACAGTTTTAAAATTAACCCTACATATAA
>PMJC01000209.1 GCA_003157235.1 Methanosarcina sp. | reverse complement strand
CATACATTGTTTTTATCCTGCCGTCTGCTGCTCCCTGCCATCTTCGGACAAAGCGTTTTCCTTCTTTAAGGTCCATCTCTCCTTTTTCTTTGTTCCAGAGCTCTATTAGGCCATGGGAAAGCGAGGCCCGAAGTCCGGATAGCTCAACAGCTTTTGCGGTTTCGTCCATAAAAAAGTACATATCTGCAAAAAAAGTAGTTCCTGACTTTATCATTTCCAGGCATGCAAGTAGGCTGCCTTTGTAGACATCTTCTGCCGTGAGCCTGGCTTCAGCAGGCCATATATATCCATTAAGCCATTCCAAAAGTTGGAGATCGTCGGCATAACCTCGTAAAAGAGTCATTGCTGCGTGAGTATGCGTATTTATAAGGCCTGGCATTACTACAGAATTTTTTGCATCAATCACTGTCTCTGCTCTTTCATTTGTCTTTTCTCCAATTTCCGTAATTCTACTGTCTTCAATAACAATGGTTCCTTTTTTGAGATCACCAAGATCTGGATCCATCGTTAAAACATAAGCAGTTTTTATAATTATGTCAGCCATATGATCATGTCCACAATGTATTGAACTAAAGCTTATAAGAGTAAGAGANNTCATCGCTGTTTTGTATGGGTAATTTTATCCATTTCCAAAATATGGGAGTATCACGTATAGAAATTCGAAATATTTATTGTCTAAAACACATTCATACTTTGTGTTTCTCTTTTGACCAACAACTTTCCAACTCAATAATTATTTTTATCTGCACAACACAGCGATGAGCCTTTACTACGAAAAATACAAAGGATTTATGCACTTGAGGTACAAAATTAAGTACAATCGTCACTTTTGTTTAAATTTACACCTTTGTATCTTTTGAGGTTCAATGCTATTCATTTCTCAGTTCAACTACGCAAGTCTAGATTTAAAAATGTAAATATTAGTAAGTGTGCATTTGCTGAATATGACCATCAAAAATGGACTGGCAAATTAATGACAAATGCTACTGTTACTAGGCAGGGAAATATATTCTGTTCCTGATTATTCAGTAACTGCACATGCAAAATGCACATATTCAAGATGTCCATCCTGGCGTTCTTTTAAGTAGCGTTCTTCGATGTCTGCTGGGCTCAAATTTTCATGAAGACGGAATCCTAAAGTTGTGAGATCTTCAGCCAATCTTGGCGGATTGAAGCCATGTGTTTTCATTTGCTCACCTATTTTTTGCAAAAACTCCAATGTTTTTTACATTTGTGGATACATTTTTTCGGGGACAAATGCATCGGGATCAAAATAATCGAAAGCTATAGTGCTACTAGCAGGGGTAACCTCAGCGATGGAACGTAATGTTGCAAACACCTCTTCTTGGGTCAAGTACGGGATGACATCCACACAGCTAAAAAAGCTTTTAACATGTGGGTCATAAGATGATGATCGAGTCAGTGATGTCACCAGACTTTCTTTCGTGAAATTTATCGGAATGAAGTGTAATTTTGCAGGATGCTCACACCCCAACTCGGTAAGTCTATTAAGCTTAAATTCTTGTGTGGCTGGGTGATCAATCTCAAATACCTCCAAATATTCCATCATTTCAGGTTGCCTAAATGCAAAGGTATCCAGCCCAACCCCAAGAATCACATACTGCCCTACTCCCTGCCTGACAGCCTCTTCCAAGGTATCTTCAGTATATCGTGCACGGCTTATAACATTATTAATTGCCTGCATAAAGTGTGTCGAGGTAGTAATCTGATCGGAGAACGAGGTAGTGTGCTTAGAATCATTTAATTCTTTATTCAAATTCAAATAATATTCAACCAAATGTTGTTCAATTATTGCTCTTTTTTCCTCTGGCATCAAATTATAGGCTAGGAAGTCATCAAAAATTTTAGGAGTGTAGTGCATGGCGTGATAGGGGCGCAGGTAGGCTACCATCATTGTAGTAAATCTAACTTGGTTATCTTTAATCTTACAATCTCTTTTTTACTAGAGTATCATTAGAAATTGAAATATTAGCCTATTAAAAAAAGCAGGTCTGTGTAGGACTTATGTACTTGAGGTATAAAATCAAGTTAATAAGCACTTTAATTTCAATTTATGTTTTAAACAATTAAAGGTTTAATGCTATCTATTTTTCGGCTCAGCTACAAAGTCATGCAGTTTGTAAGTAATCACATACAAGTAATAAGTATCACTTACTAATATAAAATGATTTGAGGATTTTAGCCCACTTTACGCAGATGTTTTCAAAAAATAACATTTTTCATGATATCGTTTTGAAGAAATAATTATATATCTTCAATTATTCTCTTGACTGAAGCCTCGGGAAATAGGGTTGGAAACTTGCAATTGGACCAAAAAGATCGAAAATTGTGGAACGTTTCAAAAATATCTATTTGGATAACCACGGCGATTATCAGAAAAAAACGATATCATAAAATGTGTTATTTTTTGAAAACATCTGTGTGAAGTAGGCTTCATTTAAATTTGGTTAAAATACAATATGTAATAAATATATTGCTTTTATTCTTTTTTCTGTAAACTTATGAATGTAAAATCGAGGCTTTTAAATTAGAATTTTAATTTAAAAACGTCTCTTTTTTCATCAGCTGCATCTGTTATAAATTTTCTCCGAGAATACCTTTTAAATAGCATAAAATTGGTTGCTGTTATAGGGGGAAAACAATATTATATGTAACTTAATTTAAAAGATCATACTGATATATTAAAGTATTTCATCAAAAAAAGCATTATATATAGACAATGTATTTTAAAAAATGAAAAATTTCAAAAATCAATGAATATAAAGGTAGAACTTTTCATTATATAGTGAAAACAGTGGCATGAAGCCTGATAATACCTTATAGGGTATATATACATCTATTTCAATTTTCAAAAACCATATAATACTAGTAAGTGGTAATTGCATACTATGTAAGTTATTACTTACTACGTACTAAATAATAATATATGTATGTAATAACTTCAAACTAAATATTTTAGGCTTGCTCCTGAAGCTGTTCTCCATTGAAAGTAACAACCCTTATTTGAATAGATCTACTCATTTGAGCAGTGTTTCTTACAAAACCGCATTATATTGGCATATAATTCATCTTGAAATGGAAATATCAAAAGTTAAAATTTGCTTGATATTATGAAATTACTATGAAAGAAAAAAACTCATCGAATCCAGAAACATGAAAATGGAATGGCAAAGAAATCATATGCCAGTACTCGCGATTATAAGGGAGAAATTTGAGAAAGAGAAACCTCTGAAAGAGTTGAAGGTGGGGATGGCCCTTCACGTAGAAGCAAAAACTGCAGTCCTTGTAGAAACTTTAGCTTCAGGCGATGCAAAGGTATTTATCACTGGCTGCAATCCCCTTTAGTACTCAGAGTGATGTGGCTAAGGCCCTTGATACCCGTGAGAACATAGACTGTTTTGCAAAATATGATTGCTGCAACAGCGAGTATTACGAAGCTATTGACAGAGTCCTTGACTTTAAACCTGACATCACAATCGATGATGGAGCAGATCTTATATTTAAGCTTCACAAAGAAAGGATCGACCTGCTTCCGAATATCCTTGGAGGTTGCGAGGAAACAACCACTGGAATTCACCGGCTTCATGCCATGGAAAAAGAAGGAGCCTTGAAAATGTCTGTGATTGCAGTAAATGACGCCATGACTAAATATCTTTTCGACAATCGATATGGTTACAGGACAGTCAGCCTGGGATGAAATTAACAGGACCACGAATTTCCTGGTTGCAGGCAAAAACGTTGTTGTTGCAAGTTATAGTTGGTGCGGGCGCAGGGTTGCAATGCGAGCTACAAGCCTCGGAGCAAGTGTAATAGTTACTGAAATAGACTCTATTAGAGCCTTAGAAGCTAGAATGGAGGGATACAGAGTCATGAAAATGGTAGAAGCTGCAAAGTTAGGGGATATCTTTGTTACTACCACCGGAAACCACGATATCGTTACAACTGAACATTTCCAGGTTATGAGAAATGGAGCAATTCTTGCGAACTCCAGACACTTCAATGTGGAAATAGATGTGGAGACCCTATCTTCTCTTGCAAAGTCAGTCCGAACCGTCATGCAAAATATTAGGGAATATAATGTCAATAACCGACGTATCAATGTTATAGCTGAAGGAAGACTAGTCAATTTGGCTGCAGGTGATGGACACCCTGCCGACGTCATGAATATGAGCTTTACAAATAAAGCTCTATGTGTACGCTATATTGCTGAGAACCAACTCCCTAACGGAGTACTTAAAGTGCCTCATGTACTAGATATGTATGTAGCAAAGATGAAACTTGAGTCCATGGGCATAAGCATTGATGAACTTACGTCGGTACAGGAGTGTTATATGAGCAACTGAGATTGTGGGACCTGATTTAGAAACAAAAAAGTATAAAACATTTTTAGTAACTTTCCGGTGTATTTTATGTAGTAACTATGAATATATTTATATCTCTGAAAACGTGAAAAGGTATGATGCACTTCAATTTTAAAATGAAGGTAATCATTCAGCCTGGATAAAAAAATTTCAATTGTAATTTTTATTAAGATTAATTGGCAAATTTTAATGAGCTGATTTTCTTTAATTGTTGGCTAATGATCATTTGATATATATATATATTAAAATGAATTCCACCCATCTATTTTTGGTAGACTGATTAGTTACAAATAAAGTAAAATAAGATTTCAACAATGCTCTAATAAAAAAATTAATGGTAACTTTATAAAAAGTTGATCCAAATGACTCGAAATATTAAAGTGGAAGAGCTCTTACAAACCCCGATCGAGAAACAACGAATAGAGCTTGTAGAACGCAAAGGGATAGGGCATCCTGACAGCATATCGGACGGACTCGCCGAAGCTGTAAGCCGTGCGCTATGCAGAGAATACATAAGCAAATGTGGAGCCGTACTACACCACAACACCGATGAAACTCAGATTGTAGCTGGAAGGTCATGTCCAAGATTAGGGGGTGGGGAAGTATTGCAACCAATATATATTTTACTGGTGGGCAGAGCCACAAAAGAGTTTGAAGGTGTCGAACTTGCTACTGAGGCTGTAGCCATTCAAGCTGGAAGGAGATATCTTAAGAATACTCTTGTGAATCTTGACCTCGATCGAGATATAATCATGGACTGCAAACTTGGAACAGGGTCCTCAGACCTGCGTGATGTATTCAAAAGAGATAGGGGCCCGGTTGCAAATGATACTTCTTTCGGTGTTGGCCATGCTCCTTTTTCTGAGCTTGAACATCTTGTTTACAATACAGAAAGACAACTTCTCACAGACCTAAAATCACGAATTCCTGGAATCGGGGAGGATATGAAGGTCATGGGATTTAGAGATGGGGAAGATATAACCCTTACAATATGCAGTGGCATGATTGGGAAATATATCGACGACTTGAACAGTTATATGAGTATCACTGAAGAGATGAAGGATTATGTAGGGGAACTTGCAACTCGTTACACTGAACGAGACGTGAAAGTCTTCATTAATGCAGGAGATGATTTGAAAAAAGGTAGCTTCTTCCTTACAGTCACTGGAACTTCAGCTGAAATGGGAGATGACGGTTCAGTTGGGCGCGGAAACTGCTGTAATGGCTTGATAACACCAAACCGGCCTATGAGTATGGAAGCTACAAGCGGAAAGAATCCAATCAACCATGTCGGGAAAATCTACAACCTTCTATCGACTCAGATCTCCCGTGATATTGTA
>PMJC01000459.1 GCA_003157235.1 Methanosarcina sp. | reverse complement strand
AATATTTTATTGATGTTAACTTCATGTTTTATAAATGTTATCTCCATGGATAATAAAAAGGGGTTGGGTACTTAATTTTCAGGGCAATAATAACATTCCTTAAGGTATCTATATTGCCCTATTTCTATTTTGAGCCTTATGCAATATTTATTATTTTATCCTGATTGAAATTAATAGAAAGTAAATCGTTTTACTGACAAATATTCTGTTTCTTATTTTTCTATTGATGTAGAAGTTTTAATGTTTAAATAAGTTTAATATTCCTGTTTTAGACATACAATTAAAAGTTATTTATTATGATTTTTGATTTGTGACATTTACTATTTATGCTTGTGGTTTAGTTTAATTAGTTCCAGATGTTCCATGAGCTCCATCTGTCCTATAAGTCACATAAATTCCATGCGTCATAGTTCCATAACCTTTTTTTATTTCGTGTGGAACTTAGGAAATGCAGATATTTTACCACAAAAACTGTGCATTTTATATCGCACTTTTTGTAGATGTGCATGAGAATAGTATATATTTTTTCAATGGTTCCATTCTTACTGTTTAATATGGAAAATACAACTTAAATCCTTACAAAAGTTTTGATCAGAGTTGCCATGAAGATTCCAAGAAGAAACCACCCTATAGCTCCTTCAAATGCTACCCATATCTTGAAATTGTCTCTTGGATACCAGTTATCACGGCTCATAAAAGTGAAACATCCGATACTATAATAAATCATATCAGATAGATATATCTTATACTGATTACGATTTCTTACAAAGCCACGGTTCACAATGCCAGGATTCTTCAAGGACAATCCAAAAGGTATTATTTTATTATTTATTTTATCAGGATATATATTCTAAAATAAATTAATATGTTTAGTTTTGTATTTGGTTGTCTTCAAGCAGATATGGTTTATATATATTCCTGAAAATAAAAATACTACTGTAATCCCAAAAAGAATTGCATTAAATGATTTTACCCCGAAACCACAGGTGATACAAGATAATAAATCCCACAAATAATCACGATCCAGCCAATAATATTTAGGATTGTTTTGTTTTTTCTGTTGCATCTTGTCATTTCGGTAGTTGTAATATATGGTATTTGCATATTATTTTTTTAAAGTCTATATAACAGTTGCAACTCTGAACCCAAATGAACAAATACTCAAAATAATTAAAAGATGGCCAAGTGACTGGAATATTGAAAGAGCTGACAAAAATATCATGCTTCCCGAAGGATAAAAATGAAAATTAAGTAACTATTTAACCCATATATATAAGTTATATAATATATTTAGATAAAGTTCCTTGATTATACCAAACTTTTAATTATGCGGGTTACTTCCAATTGCTTTGTCATCGGCTATTATTGATTCTTCGGATTTGCCTGATAAGCCTAAATCAATTCCTTTATTGGTCCAAACCGTTGAATTCTGCGGATTTATTTCAATTGCTTTGTCCTGGGTTTTTATGTTCTTTTCATAGAAGTTCTTTAAGGGATCTCCGCCCGAGTCTGAAAAAACTGCAGGTTGTGTTGCACCTGCGATACTTATCAGCACTAAAANNATATGTCGCTTTTTTCATTTTCAGCTTCCTGATGTTTGTTAAGATATAGCACATGACGCAAATTAGGAGTTTATCAAAATTTTGCATATATATAATCTAAAAATTTATAAGATATTTTGCATATTATTTTTTTAAAATCTGTACAACAGTTGCAACTACTTCAACAGCAGAAATTTCGATTTATATTCAACCATCAGGGACTGGATTAAGTGGAAGTTTGAATCAAACATTGAATTCTACTTTTATACCGACTGATACTGTAAACTATACTACAGCATCAGCAAATGTTACAATCTATGTACTGACTACCGCACAGAAAATCAATCCAATTCACGGAAAACTTCATTGTCTATGTTATGATCTGTATCAACGATTTTTAATATAGTCACCACGATCACCAAAAACCCTTAACTCATAAAGCTCACATAAACTCTTTTAGAGACAATATAATTGATTTTATGGAGACCACTTTACAAAATCATTGCCAACGAATGAGAACCTTTTTTTCAAACCATGATTTAGGTTTAATCTTCAGAACCTTTATTTTACCCTGATCAGTATACATTTTCATTATACAACGTCATTTGTGAATTAACTGCTTCTTACTTTTTTTTCTGCACGGCTTTTTAGTGGATGTGGATAATTACTATACCTATACATGTATATTGATCTTATATTCTCCAGCTTGACATTCAGTTTCGAAAATCTTTGATTATATCGTTTTTAGAATAATCCACTACAATCACTGATATTTGTTGGTTTATTTGTAGCAAGATGTTAGTCACCCGCACTAAACTTTTAACATAAAAATATAATATTGGCTGATTANNATACTCAAATTCCGAATTGAGATTTCTTTGACTTCATTTAATTAGCTAAGGGACCAGGCTGATCTAAGATATCAAAAAAGTTGGTTTTGTGAACTACATGAGATCGTTGTCTGCAGTCCGGTAGAGATTCGGTTTAAAAGTTTGAGAGCCTATAGAATATAATTAGATTCATTTACATACATATTTATATATAATCTATGTAAACTAATTTGAACTAAATAGTGTGAAAAATATATAGAATTCTATTCAAAGATCTAAGTAAATACCTCATTAACTTTTAGATAAATATATAATATTTTGTCCTGTTTTTTGCAAAGTTAATAATTGATTTAGTCTCTTCTTATTACATATCCCGGGATCTTATCAGTAAATGATACGTTGAGTATCATCAGGAAACAAACGAATAGAAAAACTCAACAGTGCTATGGAATATTGAGCAAATTCAGTTTGTTATTTTGTATAGAAAAGAAAATATCAAATTTCAAGAAAAGCATAATAAAAAATTTATAAAGTATAGTACCTAATACTTTTTGCAGAACAGATCAAAAAATTCTTTAGGTAAATGAGATACTGTTGATGTGTGCATCGTCAACAGTAACTCTCTCTCCAATTCATGATAAACTTTGATTTCCATAATGATTAATTTGTTTAAGGCTTGGACCCATATCACATAGTCCATTATATTGTAAATGAGCATTGGTTGAATGTCCTTTAACTAGGTATACTATTTTTGTCTCAATATCCCGACCTTTAACAATTTCTATATCTTGACAGCCTAACTAACTATAAAATGTTTTTGAACTATACTCATACTTAAGCCCATCAACAATCAAATTCCAACCACTTGGATNNTTTCTTTCTAATGAAAATGATTAACTTTCCTAATTGTGAAGGTTTTTTTTGATTTTGCAAGGGAGCCAGATTTTTTGCAACGGAACCCTAAATAGTTATGAAAGAGGAGAGAAAAGAATAATATAAGCAAATGAAATTATTTGATTTTGAATAAATTTCTCTATTTCCGAGCAGTTACAAGAGCATACCCCGTTGCTTGTGGTGAAGTATATCATCAAAATTTTGATTTTATGTCTCATATAGTTATAATTAAGTGCTGATACATAAACTTCCTATATTACTGTCTTTTATCTTCGAGATGGATATTTGGGGGATAAAATCTTAAATGATATTAGGGATTTTATGGAACTGGATTATCAAGTTATATTAGATACAGTTTATATTGTATTTTCATAGATTAGTTATATATTTTATCAGTTTATTTTAGAGATGATTACAATGTTGTTTAAAAAGTTGTCTGATGTTTCGGGAGCTGAAATGAAGAAATTGCTTTCCCGAGAATCAGGACTTGCAAATGTAGCGAAGACTGTCTCCGCCATACTTTCGGATGTGCGTATCAGAAAAGAT